>DASQJK010000296.1:0-7570 GCA_035631095.1 Thermoanaerobaculia bacterium | reverse complement strand
TGAATCGCATCGTCGTGTCTCCTTCATGCCTCTTCGGAGCCGGGCTCCGGACGATCTCGGCCGGATCTCAACCCGCTCTCTGATACCACGACGAATAGCGAGCCCGTATTTCGACACGGCGCTCAGGGTTTTTTCGCGGTGCGGATCTGAGGGAGGAGGATGTCCCGCACGTAGTGCCAGTTCGGCACGATGGCGAGGGCGGCTTTCGCGTTCGATTCCGCCGCCTCGAGATCGCGGTTCACCCCGTTCAGATGAGACCAGGCGAGGCTCATCAGAAGCTCGGGCTCCCCCCAGGAGGGGTCGAGCGGGTGCTTGACGCTGCCTCTGAGACGGCGCGCGATCTCCAGGGCGCGCTCGTACGTGCGAAGAGCCTTCGCCTGCCCTTCCGGTTTTCCCGCCGCGACGTACCACTCTCCGCCGCCCTGGATCCAGAGAAGGCGCGGGTTATCGGGATCGAGCTTCGTGCCCTCGCCCATCCACGCCAGTCCGCGGGTGACGTACTCCTGCCGCCGCGGAGCGTCCTCGCGCGCGAGGTACGCGAGCGAGAAGACGCAGGAGGCCGCGGCGGGCCTCGCGTCCGCGAACCCGGCCTCCTTTTCGGCGGCGGCCGCGAAGTCCTTCGCAGCCGCGGTCAGGTCGCGCTCGAGGTCCTTCGGGTCGGCGTTCTCGTTGAAGCCGTTCATGGCGCGTCGCCAGAGAGCGAACCCGCGCCAGTAGAGCGCCCGGGAGGCGAGGGGACCCGCGGACACGTACGGATCGAGCGCGGGCGCGAGGCTCGCGAGCGTGTTCCGATCGCCCTCGTAGTCCGCCTTCTGGATTTTCGCGACGAGAGTCGTGAGCGCCTTCCTTGCGGGATCCGGCGAAGGCGCCGCGAGCAGAGACACGGTCAGGAAAAGATGCAGCGCGGTATTCACATCCACCTCCTTGAAGTCGTCATGCGGCCAACGTAGGCGGCGCCGGGCGGAGGAGCGAGGGGTCTTCGGTGGACGGGCGGATCGACTCGGCGAATCGACACCCGGGAGCGCGGCGGCGCGCTATCGTCGCTCTCCAATGCGCCCCCGTACACGCCGCTTCCTCATCGCTGCGCTGGTGGTGGTCGGCGCTTGGTTTCCATTCTTCCTGTTCTGGGTCCTGTTCGTCATGTCGTTCGCCGGCGGCAAGCTCTCGAAAGCGGTGACGTCGGGAGTCGGGACGATCGGCGGCGCGGCGATCCTCGGCGCCGCGGTGTGGCGCTTCTGCCGGCGGCGGCCGTGGCCGCTTCGGGTCCGTCCGGCCTTTTACGCGAAGCACCTGGGCGCCGCTTCCGCATACGCAGCCGCCTGGCTGACGGCGTTGAACGCGGTCTTCGCGTTCGTCGAGGGAAAACCGTTTCTCGAGATGTTCCAGGCGTCCGTGAAATCGAGAGTGATCGGGTGGCAGTTCCTGATGGGCGTGTGGCTCTACGGTCTGATCGCGGGCGTCTCGTACGCGATCCAGATCCGGCAGGGCGCGAACGAGAGCGAGCGCCGCGCTCTCAAGGCCGAGTCGGCGCTCGTCGCTGCGCGCCTCGAGGCGCTTCGGTCGCGGCTCAACCCGCACTTTCTTTTCAACGCGCTTCACACGGTCGGCGCTCTCGTCCGGCAGGACTCGGAGCGGGCGGAGAACGCCGTCGAGAAGCTGGGAGACATCCTCCGGCACACTCTGCGGGACGACCTCGGCGAGACGGTCCCTTTCCGGGAGGAGTGGACGCTGACGGAGCGGTACCTCGAGTTCGAGCAGCTCCGCTACGAACAGCGGCTGAGCGTCACGCGGAACATAGACCCGAGCTCGTTCTCCTGCAGTACCCCCTCCTTCGCCCTGCAGACGCTCGTCGAGAACGCGGTGCGACACTCGATCGACAGCCGCGTCCAGGGAGGCCACGTCGAAATCTCCACGCGCGTGGATGACGGCACCTTCTTCCTGCGCGTTCGCGACGACGGTCCTGGAGGGCCCGTGTCGGGCGGCCCCGGCGCCGGATATGGTCTGCGAGCTCTCCGCGAGCGTCTCGAAGCGGTGTACGGAGACGCGGCCTCCCTCGCCATCCGGAGCGAGGACGGCTCCGGCTTCGAGGTCTCTCTCACCATGCCGTGCCATCCCGCGGCCGCGGAGGCCGCCGATGATCTCTAAGCCCGTCGTCGTGATCGCGGACGACGAGCCGCCGGCACGGCGAGCGCTGCGAAGCCACCTCGCCGCGATCGACTGGATCGGAGAAGTTCACGAGGCGGGCGACGGAAGGGCCGCCATTCGCGCGGTCGACGCTCTGCGGCCGGACGTGCTCTTTCTCGACATCGTCATGCCGGGCGCGACCGGGCTCGAAGTGGTCGAACGCATTACGCACCGGCCCTACGTCGTGTTCACGACGGCATACGAGCGCTACGCGGTGACGGCTTTCGAGATCGGCGCCCTCGATTTCCTGCTGAAGCCTTTCGGTCGGGAGCGCGTGCTCGCCGCCGCCGAGAGGGCGCGCTCCGCGATCGAGCTCGGCATGCCCCCGGTGGTGGCGCGCGCACGCGAAGCCTTCGCCGTCCCGGGCCCGATCTCTCGCGTCTTCGTCCGCGAGCGTGGAAAAGTGGTCGCCGTTCCCCTCGACGGAGTCGAACGTCTCGAAGCCTGCGACGACTACGTCGCGCTGCACGCGGGCGGCCGCCAGCACCTCATCCACGCTCGCCTGCAGGACCTCGAGAGCCGGCTCGACCCGTCGCGCTTCGTCCGCATCCACCGATCCCACGTGATCAACCTCGACTTCCTCGTCGAGATCCAGCCGCGCGAAGGTTCTCGTCTGACCGCCGTCATGAAGAGCGGCGCACGGATCCTCGCGAGCCGAACCGGCGCGCCGCGGCTGAAAGCGGGGGTCAGTCGCGCAAACGCGCACTTGTCCTAGTACAACTTGCGCGGATGCGCGACTGACCCCTTTTGCGCGAATGCGCGACTGACCCCTATTCTTCGCGCAGGGCCCGCAGCGGGTCGATCCTCGCGGCGCGCAGGGCCGGTACGGTGCAGGCGGCGAGGGCGACGAGCGAAAGGACGACCGCGACGGCGGCGAGCGTCCACGGGTCGGCGGCGGTCACTCCGTAGATCAGGCTCGAAAGCCCTCTTCCGAGAGCCAGCGCGGCCGCGACGCCGAGCCCCATTCCGACCAGGGCCGGTCGCATTCCCTGACCGACGATCAGCCGCAGGACGTCGGAGACTCCGGCGCCGAGGGCCATCCGGATGCCGATCTCGCGCCCGCGGTGGCGGACCGCATACGAAAGGACGCTGTAGATCCCCACGGCGGCGAGCACGAGGGCGAGCGCCGCGAAGGAGCCGAGCAGGAGCATCCCGAAACGCTGGCGCGAAAGCGACTCCGAGATCCAGTGCTCCATGAGGCCCACCCTCTGGACGGGAAGCTGCGGGTCGACGGCGTGGATCGCCGCCACTGCGGACGGAGCGATCCCGGCCACGCGGCTGCGCACCGCGAAATCCATCTTGAACGCGGGGACCTGGGACGCCGGGAAGTAGATCTGCGCGACGGGCTCTCGAGCCTCGAGGCCATGCTGCTTGACGTCCGCGACGATCCCGACGATCTCCCGCATCTTGTCCGGCACGAACGAAGCCATCAGCCGTTTGCCGATCGGGTCCTCGTTCGGCCAGAAACGTTTCGCCATCGACTCCGATATGACGGCCACGCCGGGCGTGTCGCCCCGGTCGGCGGGCGTGAAAAGACGGCCCCGTTTCAACGCGATCTTCAGCGTGCGGAAGTAGTCTCCGGCGACGACGGGCGCCGAGACGTTCGGCTGCTGCGAGATCGGCAGCGGCGCCCGCCCTTCGATCTGGATCGGCCATTGATTTCCGCCCATCATCGGAAGGAACGAGATCCCCCCCGCGGACTCGACGCCGGGGACCGCGCGAAGCCGCTCCAGGATCCGCTCGGAGAAGGCGAAGCCCTTGCCCGGGTCCTTCCGGTCGCGCTGGTCCTTCGGGAGGATGACCGTCATGGTCGTCACGTCGTGCGGGTCGAACCCGGGATCGACGCGGCGGAGGAGCCAGAGGCTGCGGATCAGCAGGCCCGCTCCCATGAGAAGGACGAGCGAGAGCGCGACCTCGGTGACCACGAGGACGCTTCGGGTCCGGTTGCCGCCGGAATCCGAATCGGTCCGGCCCAGGCCCTGCTTGAGCGACTCGGCGATGTTCGTGCGCGTCCCGCGCCACGCCGGCGCGAGGCCGGCGACGAGGCCGGTGAGCAGCGACACGGCGAGCGTGAACACGAGCACGGAAGAGGAGAGCCCGACGTCCGTCGAGCGGGGGAGCTGGTCGGCGAGCAGAGACACCATCCCACGGACGCCGAACTTCGCGAGGAAGAGGCCGAGGGCTCCGCCGATCAGCGAGAGGAGGAGCGACTCGGCGATGAGCTGGCGAAGGAGACGCTGGCGGCTCGCGCCGAGAGCGCTCCGCACCGCGATCTCCTTGCGCCGCGCGAGCGTGCGCGCGAGCATGAGGTTCGCGACGTTCGCGCATGCGATCAGCAGAACGAACGCGACGGCGGCAAGAAGCACGACCAGCAGCGGGCGGACGTCTCCGACGATCTCATCGCTCAGCGGAATGACGGCGGCGCCCCAATCGGCGTCGTCGGCCGGATATTGCCGGGCGAGGCGCTCGGAGATGACGTTCATTTCCGCCTGCGCGCGCTTCAGGTCGACGCCGGGCTTCAGCCGCGCGATCACCGTCATGTTGTGCTCGTTGCGCAATGCGCGCTCTTCGGCGGTCCACGCGTTGGGTATCCACACCTTCGACCACTCCGGCAGCTGGGCATCGGGACCCATGACGCCGACCACGCGCCAGGGCTCCCCGTCAAACTGGACGTCCTTTCCGACGATCTGCGGATCCGACCCGAAGCGCGTTTTCCAGAAGTCCTGCGACAGGATGACGAAGTGCGCGGCTCCCGGGACGTTTTCCTGAGGCAGGAACGTCCGGCCGAGCTGGGGGCGCAGCCCGAGGACGGCGAAGAAATCCTGCGAGACCTTTCCGGCCTGCACCGACTCGGGCTCTCCCTTTCCGGTGAGGTTCAGTCCGGCGAACTCGATGCTCGCCATCTTTTCGAACGACTGGCTCTGCTTCTCCCAGTCGATGAAATTCGCGGTCGACACGGCGAACGTCTTGCGGCCGGGAAACGCCTTCGGAGGCGGCACGTGGAACACCCAGACGAGACGGTCGGGTTCCTTGTAAGGGAGAGGCTGAAGAAGCACGGCATTGACGATGCTGAAGATCGCCGTGTTCGCGCCGATCCCGAGCGCCAGCACCACGATCGCCGCTGCGGTGAACGCGGGACTCTTGCCGAGCAGCCGCAGTCCGTGCCGAAGGTCCTGAAAGAGGCTGCTCATGATCATTCCTCCATGCCGCTGTCTGCTGTCTGGCAATTCCGCTGCCACGAGTCGATCGCCTCATCACGCTGAACGTCAGCCGGTTAGCCCGGCTCTCTCGGCGCGCTCCTGTTCGGATGCGAACAGGAGCCGTCCAGATGCGGACGCGAACGCTCGCCCGCTTCTGCTGAGACGCTGTGCGGCGGGCGAAGTTCCGCACGGATTGGATAGGCTCAGTGGATGAGCACCATTGCGGACGACCTCTCCACGATCGACGGTCTCATTCGCGCGATGTACGGGGTGATCTCGGGGCCCGCCGGTCCGCGCGACTGGGACCGCGAACGCGCCCTCTTTCATCCGGGCGGCCGCCTCATGCCGGCCGGGCGCGGGCCGGCGGGCGGCGCCGGCGGCGAGATCATCGACGTCGAGGGTTACATTGCCTCGCGATCGCCCTTTTTCTCCGCAAACGACTTCTTCGAGGTGGAGACGGCGCGGCGTACGGTCGTCTTCGGCGACAAGGCTCAGGTGCTCTCGGCGTACGAAGGACGGCGCACTCCCGGCGGCGAACCATTCCTGCGGGGGATCAACGGCCTGCAGCTCTTCTTCGACCGCCGAAGGTGGTGGATCGTGAGCATCGTGTGGGACAACGAGCGGGCGGACAACCCGCTGCCGGATCTCGGCCGCTCCTGATTCTCAGCCGGCCGGAGTCCCGTTCACGATCGATAGGATGTTTCCCTCCGGGTCCTTGAACCACGCGACTCTCGTCGCGCCCGCGACGTGGACGTCTCCTTCGCGAGTGGTGTGCGGCATGTCGTAGTGCTCGAAGGTGACGCCGCGCGCCTTGAGCGCGCGGACGATCTCGTCCACTTCGTCTCCGACGAGCCACGTTGCCGCGGTCGCCCGATTGCTGCCGGCAAATTCCGAGCGATAGACCATCAGGCGCGAGCCTCCGCTCGCAAACCCGAGTACTTCCCCCTCCTCGGTGGCGAGCTCCGAGAGACCGAGGGTCTGGCCATAGAACTTTTTCGCCTTCGCGAGGTCCCGGACCGCGATCGTGGCAACGACGTCTTTCTGAGCGAGCATCGGCGACTCCTTCCGCTTCCGTCGCAGGCGCGCGCCTGCAAGGCGGCTGCCGCCGGCGAGCCTCAGCATCCGGCCCCGGACGCCGGATTCGAGGCGGGCTGCCCCTTCTCGTCGTCCCAGAGAAAGACCTCCTCGATCCCCTTACCGAACGCGCGGGCGATGCGGAACGCGAGCGGGAGCGCCGGCTCGTACTTTCCGTTCTCGACCGCGATGATTGCCTGCCGGGACACGCCGATTCGGGCGGCGAGCTCGGCCTGGGTCCACTGGTTCTCCGCGCGCAGGACGCGCATGCGGTTTCTCATTCGTAGTGCTTCGCGGCAATCGCGTATCCCGCCGCATAAGTGACGAGCATGAAGCTCCAGACGAACCCGACGTTGAGCGGTCCGACCGCCCGGGCCTTCTGCAGGTAGCCGTAGACGAAAACGGCGAGCCCTGTCGCCAGGAACGCGACGACCACCGCCTCGAAGTGAACGCGCTTCTGAAAGTCGTCCAGGGTTCGTATCGCTTTGAGTATGAGCGCGAGCAGCACGACGTTTCCCGGCAGGGGAGCGAGGGCGACTACAACGCGGGCACCGGGGGAAAGCGGGAGCCGTGAGAGCGCCCAGCCGGCCGCGATGTCGATGATCGATGCGAGAAGGGTCACGAGAAGGATGCGGGACCAGGCCCGGCTGCGGGAGGGAGTCAGATTCTGGGTGTGCACTGGAGTACCTCCTTAGCAACAATAAGTAATCTATACATTACTTAATGTCAACTAAGAAATACTCAATGCATTTGCAGTCCCCCTGGTCAGTAACGGATGGTCAGCGGCAGGGTGGGACGCAGGTTCGCCATTTTCTTCTTCGCGCCGCCGTCCAGGACGAGCTCCACTCCCCACGCATCCCCCCGGGACAGCGATAGGACGCCCGTCGCCTCGAGGTACTTGAGCGGCTCGATCGGTACGTAGGCGGGCGGCATCGCCAGCCGCATCCGCGAGAGGCGGCGCGCTCCGTTGGGATGCTGGAACACGGGGTCCGACTCGACTTTCCCGAGATGCACGGCGTTGGGATCCGGGCTCTCCGCGGAGCCAGGATCGCGGGGGCTGATGAAGAGAGAGGGACTCCTCGTGTCTTCGCGCGGCGTGAGCATCTCGATCG
>DASQJK010000295.1:0-7028 GCA_035631095.1 Thermoanaerobaculia bacterium | reverse complement strand
GCCTGCTGCTCGACGTCGGCGCGAATCCCGACGCGAAGGTGCAGCACTTCAAGGAATTCGCGGTCATGGGCTCGATCTACGCGCAGCTCGCATTCGGCAAGCCGAACCCTTCGCTCGGCTTGATGTCGATCGGCGAAGAGGACTCGAAAGGGACGGACCGGACCAAGGAAGTCTTCAAGACGCTCAAGGAGTCCGGCCAGAACTTCATAGGCAACGTGGAAGGGCGGGACGTGTTCTCCGGCAAAGTCGACGTGATCGTCACGGACGGCTTTACGGGGAACGTCATATTGAAAGTCGCCGAATCGCTCGTCGAGATGGTCGAGAAGCTGCTCCGCGAGGAGATCAAGAAGACGCTGCAGGCTTCGGTGGGGTTTCTTCTTTCCCGCTCCGCCTTCCGGAGCTTCCGCACGCGGCTCGACTATTCGGAGTACGGCGGGGCGCCGCTCCTGGGAGTGAAAGGATGCGTCATCATCTGCCACGGCCGTTCCAGCGCGAAAGCGGTGAAGAACGCCATCCGGCTGGCCGCGGAGTTCTCGCGGCAGAACCTCGCCGCAAAGATCCAGACTTCGATCGCGGAGCTGCACTCGCGCGACGCGCGCGCGCAAGCGTGACCCGCTCCCGGGGCGCGCGGTGAACCGCGCGAAGATCGTCGGGACCGGCGCCGCCGTACCGAAGAAGCTCCTGACCAACGCCGACCTGGAAAAGCTGGTCGACACGTCCGACACCTGGATCCGCGAACGCACCGGGATTCGCGAGCGGCACATCGTTTCTGAGGGCGAGAAGTTCTCGGACCTCTGTACGACGGCTTCGGCGGAGGCCCTGAAGCGCGCGAAGATGAAGCCCGAGGACCTCGACATGATCCTCGTCGGCACGATCTCGTCCGACATGCTCTTTCCGGCGACGTCGTGTCTCGTCCAGCGCAACCTCGGAGCGAGCAAGGCCGCCGCGTCGGACGTCTCCGCTGCCTGCGTGGGGTTCCTCTACGGCCTTCATCTCGCCGACGGCCTGATCCAGTCCAACAAGGCGGAGAACGTGCTCGTCGTGGGCGGCGAGATACTTTCCCGGTACGTGGACTGGACGGACCGTTCGACGTGCGTGCTCTTCGGGGACGGAGCGGGCGCCGTCGTTCTCCAGGCGACGAAGGGTGACCACGGCATCCTCGGCACCAGCATGAAGAGCAACGGCAACTACAGCGACTTCATCTCCATGCCGGGCGGCGGGTCGAACCGGCCAGCGAACGATGCGAAGTCGATCGAGGAGAAGCTGCCCTACATCAAGATGAAGGGCAACGAGACCTTCAAGGTGGCGGTCAAGGCGATGGCGGACGTCTCGACAGAGCTCCTCGCCGAGCAGGGGTTCACCAAGGAAGACGTCAAGGTCTTCATCCCCCACCAGGCCAACGAGCGGATCATCGACGCGGTCGGCGAGCGGATGAAGTTTCCGGCGGACCGCGTCTTCAAGAACGTCGACCGCTACGGGAACACGTCCGCGGCTTCCATCCCGATTGCGCTCGACGAGTGCGTGCGATCGGGACTCGTGAAGACGAATGACCTCGTGCTGATGACCGCGTTCGGTGCGGGGCTCGTCTGGGGCTCGGTGCTCGTCAGGTGGTGAGGGCCCGCCTCGGTCATCCCCTCGCATGACTCTCGCCCTGCTCTTCCCCGGCCAGGGCTCACAGTTCGTCGGGATGGGCCGGCAGCTCGCTTCCGAGTCTCCCGCGGCTCGCGCCGTCTTCGAGGAGGCCGATGCGGTGCTCGGCTTTCCGCTTTCCCGCCTCTGTTTCGAGGGACCCGAAGAAGAGCTGAAGCTGACGGCCAACACGCAGCCAGCGATCCTGACGCACTCGATCGCCGCCCTGCGGGACCTCGAGTCGCGCTTTCCCGAGCGGCTCGAAGGAGCGGCCTTCGCGGCGGGACACTCGCTCGGGGAGTACTCCGCTGACGTCGCCGTGGGCGCGCTCTCCTTCGCGGACGCGGTGCGGCTCGTGCGGCAGCGGGGGCGGTTCATGCAGGAAGCCGTGCCGGCGGGCACCGGCGCCATGGCGGCGATACTCGGGCTCGAGCCGGAGCAGGTCGCCGCCGCCTGCGAAGAAGCCGCCGACGGCGAGGTCGTGGAGCCCGCCAACTTCAATTCTCCCGAGCAGACCGTCATCGCCGGCCATAAGGACGCCGTCGAGCGTGCCTGCGCGCTCTGCATCGCGCGAGGAGCGAAGCGCGCAAAACTGCTGCCGGTGTCCGCTCCGTTTCACTGCGCGATGATGGCGCCCGCGCGGGAGCGGATGCGCCCGCTGCTCGACGCCGCGTCCATGAACGACGCCCGGATGCCGGTCGTGGTCAACGTGGACGCGAGACCGGTGTGGCGCGCCGCGGAACTCCGGCTGGCGCTCCTTCACCAGATCGACTCGCCGGTGCGCTGGGTCGAATCCGTGCGGCGGCTCGCGTCGGAAGGTGTCGACCGGGCGATCGAGATCGGACCGAGTTCCGTGCTCGCCGGCATGGTCAAGAGGATCGTCCGCGCCATCCCCGTGCAGGGATACGGAGGCGCGCTCTGATCCGCGCCCGGCGCGCCTTCGCCGTCGTCGTCCTCATGGCCGCGGCGGCGGGTTGCGCGACCGCGCCGGCCGCCTCGAAAGCGGGCGCATCCGCGGCCTCCCGCATCGACCAGGCGGTCATAGCCGCCTCCCGCCGGTGCGGCTGCCGCATCGGGGTCGCCGCGCGGCACCTCGAGAGCGGACGGATTTACGAGCGGCTGCCCGACGCGGAATTCGAAGCGGCGTCGGTGATCAAGATCGGCGTCATCACGGAAGCCATGGCGCGCGTGAAGGCGGGGGAGATCGACCTGGCGGAACGGTGGTCGCTGACCGCCGAGCGCAAGGCGAGCGGTTCGGGAGTCCTGCTCATGCTCGATCCGGGATTGAACCCGACATGGAGCGACCTCATCACGTTGATGATCGGCCCCTCCGACAACACGGCGACCAACGCGTGGATCGACCGCCTCGGGATGGACCGCATCAACGCGCGGATGAAGGAGCTCGGGTTTGCCCACATCCGCCTCCTCTCCAGGTTGCCGGCGCTCGAACGGTCCCCCGATGCGCCCTCCCCATGGCGCGGTCTCCGCCTGGGGACCATCACGCCGCGCGAGACGGCGGAGTGGATGGCGCGCGTGGCCCGCGGGGAGCTCCTCGACCCCGCTTCTTCGCGGCGGATCTTCGAGTACCTGGACAAGGATCCGACCCGCCTGAGGGTCGCCCGACGGATGCCCTCGGAGCTCCTCTGGGCGGGAAAATCGGGCACGATGCGCGGCGTTCGCAACGATTCGGGAATCCTCCGCACGAAAAAGGGCCGTTTCGTTCTGGCGATCCTGACCGACGGCAGCGAAGCGGACAGCCCTTCCGCCGCCGACCATCCGTCGGTGCTCGCGATTGCGGACGTGGCGCAGACGATCGTCGGAACCTGGATGGCGGAGCTTCCCGACGTCACCGACAAACCGCAATGAGCGGAGCGAGGGGAAAAGGGCGATGAAGAGATTCGAGGGGCGGCGCGCGCTCGTCACGGGGGCTTCCCGGGGGATCGGCGAGGCGGTGGCTTCCAGGCTCGCCGATGAGGGAGCTTCCGTGATCGCAGCGGCGCGAACGGCCGGCGATCTCGAGCGCGTCGTGTCCGCGATCCGGCAGGCGGGCGGACAGGCGTCCGCCCTGGCGCTCGATCTCTCCGATCCGGCTTCGATCGAGTCCGCGGCGAAGGCCGCACTCGCCGAGGGCCCCGTGGACGTCCTCGTCAACAACGCCGGCGTCACGGACGACAACCTCCTTCTGCGGATGTCGAAGGAGTCCTGGGACCGGGTCATCTCGACGAACCTGACCGGCGTCTTCCTGATGACCTCGGCTCTGCTCCGCTCGATGGTCAGGAAACGCTACGGGCGGATCGTGAACGTGACCTCCGTCGTCGGAATGATGGGCAACCCCGGCCAGGCGAACTACGCCGCGTCGAAGGCGGGAATCATCGGATTCACGAAGTCGGTCGCCCGGGAGCTCGCCTCACGGAACGTGACCTGCAACGCGGTCGCGCCGGGCTTCATCGCGACGTCGATGACCGAGAAGATGACGGAGGAGGCCAGGACGACGCTGTCGTCCCAGATCCCCCTCGGGCGGCTGGGCTCTCCGGCCGACGTCGCCGCCGCCGTGGCATACCTGGCGTCGGAGGAGGCCGCGTACGTCACCGGGCATGTTCTGAACGTTTCCGGTGGACTCTTGATCTAGGGCTGATAGCTTCCCCCGGGTTGCGCCGGGCAGCCATCTCAGAAACAATACGCCCGTTTCGATAGCGGGAAGGGGGAGATCGAATGGCAGTCGAAGAGAAGGTCAAGAGCATCATCGTCGAGCAGCTCGGCGTCGACGCGAACGAGGTGACGCCCGAAGCTTCGTTCGTGGACGACCTGGGCGCCGACTCTCTCGACACCGTCGAGCTCGTGATGGCGTTCGAGGAAGCCTTCAACATCGAGATTCCGGACGAGGCCGCCGAGAAGATCCAGAAAGTCAAGGACGCGGTCGAGTACATCGAAAAAAACTCCACGCCCGCTTAAACAACTGATGCCCCGATTTTCCTCGCCCCGCCGCGTGGCCGTGACGGGGGTGGGCATGGTCTCTCCGCTCGGCATCGGCAACACGGAGAACTGGAACGCCCTCCTCGCCGGCAAGAGCGGTATCGGCCCGATCACCCGGTTCGACCCGTCGCGGCTCGCCTGCCGGATAGCCGCCGAGGTGAAGAACTTCGATCCTTCTCTCTACATCGAGAAGAAGGAGATCAAGAAGATGGACACCTTCATCCACTACGCGATGGGCGCGGCGCAGTTTGCGATGGAGGACTCGGGCCTGCCGGTGACGGATGAGAACCGCGAGCGCATCGCGGTCGTGGTGGGCTCGGGGATCGGCGGCCTTCCTCTCATCGAAGACACGCAGCGGAAGTTCGTCGAAACCGGCGGCAATCCCAAGGTGATCTCTCCCTTTTTCATCACCGGCCTCATCGTCAACGAAGCGGCGGGCAACATCTCGATCCGATACGGCATGAAGGGGCCGAACCTCTCGACCGTGACCGCCTGCACGACGGGCTCGCACGCCGTGGGCGAGGCGTACCGGAAGATCCAGTACGGCGAGGCAGACGCGGCGATCGCCGGCGGGACCGAAGCGGTGATCACGCCGCTCGCCGTGGGCGGCTTCGCGGTGATGCGCGCCCTTTCGACCCGCAACGACGAGCCCGAGCGCGCGTCGCGCCCCTGGGACCGCGAGCGGGACGGGTTCGTCATCGGCGAGGGGGCGGGTCTCGTGATCCTCGAAGAGATGGAGATGGCGAAGAAGCGGGGGGCGCGGATCTATGCCGAGCTCGCCGGATACGGGCTCTCGGGCGACGCCTTCCACATCGCCGCGCCGTCGGAGGACGGGGACGGGCCGGCGCGCGTGATGCGCAACGCGCTCGAGGACGCGGGGATCCGTCCGGATGAAGTCGATTACATCAACGCACACGGCACTTCGACCCCGGCCGGCGACAAGGTCGAAACGCTCGCGATCAAGATGGTCTTCGGCGAGCACGCGCGAAAGCTCGCGGTCTCGTCCACGAAGTCGATGACGGGGCACCTCCTCGGCGCCGCCGGCGGGCTCGAGACGGCGATCTGCGCCCTCGCCGTGCGGGACGGCGTGATGCCCCCGACCATCAACTACGAGAACCCGGACCCGGAGTGCGACCTCGACTACGTGCCGAACGAGGCGCGGCGCAGCCGGATCCGCTATGCGCTCTCGAACTCGTTCGGGTTCGGCGGCACGAACGGGTCCCTGGTCTTCAAGAGCATGGAGTAGGCGGAGAACATGAACTCGCTGGTCGCGGTCGCATACGTTCCCGACACGGAGACGAGGATCAAGATCGGAGCCGACGGAAAGTCCATCGACGAGTCCGACGTCAAGTGGATCGTCTCGCCGTACGACGAGTACGCGCTCGAAGAAGCGCTGCGGACGAAGGAGTCGAAGGGCGCCGGAACGGTGACCGTCGTCTCCGTCGGGCCGGAGCGCGCCAAGACGGGCCTGCGCGAGTGCCTGGCGCGCGGCGCGGACGACGCGATCTGGGTCGACACCGGCGCCGCGTCCTCGCTCGACGCGCTCGGGACGGCCAAGGCGCTGGCCGCCGTCGCGAAGGGCCTCACCTTCGACTGCTTCTGGTTCGGCCAGAAGGGAGTCGGGCCCGACGAGTCCCTCGTGGGACCGATGACGGCCGAGCTCCTCGGCCTCCCGCACGTCGGCAACGTCGTCAAGTTCGAGCTCGGGGACGGAAAGGCGACGACCCACCGCGAGATCGAGGGCGCGGCGGAAATCGTCGAGGCCGCGCTGCCCGCGGTTTTCACGGCGCAGAAGGGGCTGAACGAGCCGCGGTACGCGTCGCTCAAGGGGATCATGGGGGCCAAGAAGAAGCCGATCGCCGAGAAGAAGATCGGAGAGCTCGGCGTTCCCGAAGCGGATCCCGGCGCGGCGAAGGTCCGCTGGCGCAAGCTCGAGCTGCCGCCGCCGCGCCAGGCCGTCAAGCTCGTCCCCGCCGACGATCCGGCGGCGTGCGCGAAGGAGCTCGTGCGCCTCCTCCGCGAAGAAGCCAAGGTGATCTGAAATGAAATTTCTCGTGTTCATCGAGCAGCGCGAGGGGAAGATCCGCAAGGCGTCCCTCGAGGCGCTCTCCCTCGCCCGGAAGCTTTCAGGCGGGCCGGTCGCGGCAGTCCTTCCAGGCAAGGGCGTGGCGGCCCTCGCCAGGGACCTCGGGCGCCATGGCGCCGGCGTCGTGTACGTCGCGGATCGCGACGACCTGGCGCTGTACAGCAGCAAGGGGTATGTCGGCGCGCTCGACGCCGCCGCGGGCAAGGAGAATCCCGACGCCGTGCTCATCGCAGCGACGGCCATGGGCAAGGACCTCGCCCCGCGGTTCGCCGCGCGGCGCGACTCGGGCGTCCTCGCCGACGTCATGGATCTGCGCGTCGAGGGCGACAAGCTCGTGGGG
>DASQJK010000294.1:0-15437 GCA_035631095.1 Thermoanaerobaculia bacterium | reverse complement strand
CACATCAACAAGAAGGTCTCCGACCAGATGCTGCGCGACAAGGCTCGGCTCGTCTTCGCCCACGGCTTTACCAGGTTGAAGCTCTACCTCCAGGTGGGACTGCCGACCGAGACGGACGAAGACGTGCGCGACATCGTGAAGTCCGTCGCGGAGCTGCGGGATATCGCCATCGAGGAGGGGAAGGCGTCGGGACGCGCCGCCCTGCTCGTCCCGTCTGTCAACGCGTTCATTCCCAAGCCGCACACGCCTTACGCCGACGAGGCCCTCGCGCCCGAAGAGGAGCTCAGGGAAAAGCTCGCGTTCCTGCAGCGGGAGTTCGAGCGATTGGGCAACGTCTCCTTCCGCGGTATGTCGGTCGGGGAGGCGGTGTGGGAGGCATATCTGGCGAAAATGGATGAGACCGGTGCGGACATCCTCGAGGAAGCCGCGTCGGGCGTTCCCGTCCGCCGGCTTCTCAAGCAGCACAGAGAGCGGATCGCGGCGGTCGTCCGGCCGGAAACGGTCCAGGGCGCGGTCGCGTCAACCGCCTCGCCCTGGTCGTTCATCTCGAAGAGGTGATCGTGTCGACAAAGCGGAGTCGCTTCGCTGCCCTCGTCACGGCATTCGTTCTCACCGCCGGCGCAGCGGCCGCGCTCGACGCGCCGCTCATCACGGCGCCGAAGTCGATGTTTCGCGCCCACCGCGAGCGGTTCCTCGCGAAGCTTCCTCCCGGGTCCGTCGCCGTCCTTCACGCCGCGCCCACGCGCGTGATGTCCAACGACACCGACTACCCCTACCGGCAGGGCTCCGACTTCTACTGGCTGACGGGCCTCGAGGAGCCGGACGCAACCGCCGTGTTCCGGCCAGGCGCGACGGATGGAAAGAAGTACGTCCTGTTCGTGCGGCCGCACGAGCCCCGCGTCGAGGCATGGCAGGGTCCCCGCCCGGGACCCGAGGGCGCTATCTCCGAGTTCGGCGCGGACGCGGCTTTCGCGAACGCCGAGCTCGAGAACGCCCTGCTGCGCCTCGACACGCGCGACCGCAGAAGGATCGCCGATCCCGCGCTTCAGGGTTACCTCGTCCCCGCCGAGCGCCTCTACGTGGAGGACGGCGGCGACTCGGACTGGGCGGAGAAGATCCGCGCCGGGGTCGAGCGGCTGCGTGGCGCGGAGCTGGGGCCTTCGACCACCGTCGACGCGCGCTCGATCCTGCACGAGCTGCGTCTGGTCAAGGACTCCGACGAGCTCGCGCTCATGCGCCGGTCGGCAGAGCTTTCCGCGCGGGGTCACGTGCTCGCCATGGCGGCGGCGAAGCCCGGGCGCTACGAATTCGAGGTGCAGCAGGCGCTCGATTCGTACTGCTTCGCGAACGGAGCGCGGCGCATGGCGTATCCGTCGATCGTCGCGTCGGGACCGAACTCCGTCTTCCTCCACTGGGAGAAGAACGACCGCAGGATCCAGGACGGAGACGTCGTCCTGAACGACTCCGGGACGGAGTACGAGTACTACGCGAGCGACGTCACGCGCACCTACCCCGCGAACGGCCGGTTCACGAAGGAGCAGCGCGCCATCTACGAAATCGTGCTCGCGGCGCAGAAAGCGGCCATCGGGAAGATCCGAGCGGGCGCGCTTCATGACGACATCGAGCAGGCCGCCGCCCGCGTGCAGACGGAAGGGCTTGTCCGACTCGGCCTCCTCTCCGGCGACGTCGAGAAGCTGATCGCCGACCGGGC
Source organism: Thermoanaerobaculia bacterium (assembly GCA_035631095.1). Taxonomy (GTDB): domain Bacteria; phylum Acidobacteriota; class Thermoanaerobaculia; order UBA5066; family Gp7-AA6; genus JALYUA01. Next base: position 13,726 of record DASQJK010000294.1, on the reverse strand, counting down.
CTATTCGAAGCTCACGCTGCACGGCGTCTCGCACTGGGTCGGCCTCGACGTGCACGACCCGGGGCGGTACCGGGTGGACGCCGCGTCTCGAAAGCTCGAGCCCGGCATGGTTCTGACGGTCGAGCCGGGGATCTACATCCCGGCGAAGGCACCCGGGATCGACCCGAAGTGGTGGAACATCGGCGTGCGGATCGAGGACACGCTCGCCGTGACCGCCACGGGTTCGGACTGCCTTTCCTGCGCGGCGCCCAAAGAGATCGCGGATGTGGAGAGGGCGGTCGGGACGGTTCGGTAGTCGACTTCAACTACCGACTACCGACTACCGACTACCGACTACCGACCACTGACCTCACCAGCAGGCACGAGGATCTTCACTTCCGTCGCCGCCGCCCGACAGACGATCGGAGTCTCCAGCACGCAGTCTCCGTCCACCTGCACTTCCACCGGATAGCTCTCGAGAGAACGGATCTCGACCTCTTTCCCGCGGACGATCTTCGCGAGGCCCGCGTCGAGATGGCCCGCCTTCCCCATCTGGATCCGCCGGAAGAGCTCGAAGAACCTCCAGCGGCTCTTTCCGGAAAAGAGCAGGACGTCCACCTCGTCGGACTCGAGGGAAGCATCCGGCGCGATGATCCACTCTCCGGCGTAGCGGCGCGCGTGGCAGACGACGGCGAAAGTGGCTTCGTGCTCCCGCCCGTCGATCGCGACTCCGAGCCGCGGGAATTCGTAGCGGAAGAACTCGGGAGCGACGGTGAAGAAGATGCCGGCGCGCCCCAACCATCTCTTGAGCAGCAGGTTCATGTTCCCCATGATCCGCGCGTCGAGGCCGGCGCCGGCCCAGAGCAGGAAAGGACGGTCATTCGCGGTCAGCATCCGGACGGGCCGGGGCACGCCCGAAAGGAGCAGCTCCTTCGCGCGGTCGATGTCGAGCGGGATCGAGAGCTCTCTCGCGAGAACGTTCGACGTTCCTCCGGGCAGGACCGCCAGCGGGATCTCCATTCCTGACAGGCCCCACGCGGCTTCAGAGATCGTCCCGTCGCCTCCGCAGGCTGCGACGAGGTCCACGCCCTGCCGGGCGAACGTCCGGGCGATTTCCGTCGCGTGGCGCGGCGCCTCCGTCGGCGCGTGCACGAGCTCCACGCCGCGCTGCTTCATCTCGCTCACGAGCGCGCTCATCCGCCGCCGCCGGTCGCGCTGACCGGCCGTGGGGTTGTAGATGAGGACGCCTCGCTTCATGAGAGGGCGCGCCTGGCGCGCGGCGCCTAGAAGAGCGAACCGTCCCGCAGCGGCGGCGTGATCCCGAGGTGGCGGTATGCGCTCGGCGAAGCGACGCGGCCACGCGGCGTGCGCTGGAGGAACCCCGCCTGAAGGAGATACGGCTCGTAGAGGTCTTCGAGAGTGCCGCGGTCTTCGCCGATCGAAGCCGCGATCGAGCCGATCCCGACCGGGCCGCCGCCGAACTTCTCGATGATCGTCGAGAGGATGCGCCGGTCGATCTCGTCGAAGCCGTGCTCGTCCACCTCGAGCCGCTTGAGCGCCGCCCTCGCGGTCTCGAGATCGATCGCGGGTTTCTTGCCGACCTCCGCGAAGTCGCGCAGCCTCCGGAGCAGGCGGTTGGCGATGCGCGGGGTGCCGCGGCTCCGCGTCGCGATCTCGCGGGCGGCGTCGTCCGTGACGGGAATCCCGAGGATCTGCGCGGACCGATGGACGATCCTCGAGAGCGACTCCGCGTCGTAGAAGTCGAGCCGCAGGGCGATGCCGAACCGCGCGTGCAGGGGCTGCGACAGGAGGCCGGGCCGCGTCGTCGCGCCGATCAGCGTGAACGCCGGGATGTCGATCTTGACCGTCCTCGCCATGGGGCCTTCGCCGATGATGATGTCGAGCCGGAAGTCCTCCATGGCGGGGTACAGGATCTCCTCGACGGCCGGATTGAGGCGATGGATCTCGTCGACGAAGAGAACGTCTTTCGGCTGGAGATTCGTGAGGATTCCGGCGAGGTCTCCGGCACGGCCGATCATCGGCCCGGAAGTGATCCGCAGCCCGGCCCCCATCTCCTTCGCGACGATGTGCGCGAGCGTCGTCTTGCCGAGGCCCGGAGGCCCGGTCAGGAGGACGTGGTCGAGAGGCTCGCCCCGTCCCTTCGCCGCCTCGAGGAACACGGCCAGGTTGTCACGCACCTTCGACTGGCCGATGTATTCGCCGAGAGATTGCGGGCGGAGCTTCGGCTCGACGGCGAGATCGTCCTCGAGCGCCGTACCGGCCATCAGGTCTTTTTCTTCCGTCATTCGTCTTCCCGCGCGGCTACCCGCCCGTCAACTTCTTCAACGCCGCTTTCAGGTAGTCGCCGAAATCCGCGGGCGCTCCCGCTCGCGCGACCCCTTCGACGGCTCGCTCCGCTTCGTTCTTACGGTAGCCCAGGTTGACCAGAGCGGAGATCACGTCGTCCGCGGCGACCGATGGCGGCGTGCCGGCGGCCGCCGGCTCGGAGAACTTCTGGGCCTTTTCGGCGAGCTCGAGGACCATCCGCTCCGCCGTCTTTTTCCCCACCCCCGGAACGGCGACGAGCCGCCGGACGTCCTGCTTTCGCAATGCCTCGACGAGCTCGCCCGGCGGCATCCCCGAGAGCACGGTGAGCGCCACCCGGGGTCCGATCCCGTTCACCGTCAGGAGCAGCAGGAAGAGGGACCGCTCGCGCTGGGTCAGAAAGCCGTACAGAGCGAGCGTGTCCTCGCGCACGTGGGTGTGGATGTAGAGGGTGGTCGGGCTGTCGGGCTCCGGAAGCTCGTAGAAGGTCGAGAGCGGAATCGAGACGACGTATCCGACTCCGTTGACGTCGAGCAGGAGATGGTCGGGGGCCTTTTCCGCGAGCCTCCCGGTGAGCCGTCCGATCATGCGTACCGTAGGGTATTACGCGATGCGCGGTCCTGCCGCTACCCCGCCAGCGCACCCTCCAGATCCGCCGCCAGATCCTCGAAATTCTCGATTCCGACGGAGAGACGGATCGTGCCCTCCTGGATGCCGAGCTCGCGTTTTTTTTCAGGAGCGAAGAAGCGGTGGGAAGTCAGCCAGGGGAAATCTGCGGTCGTCTCGACGGATCCGAGCGACGTGGCGAGAGTGATGAGCTCGAGGCGCGAGAGGAACTCCTTCGCGCGCGGAAGGCCGCCGCGCACGTCGAACGCGAGCATGGCGCCGAAGGCGGACATCTGGCGGCGCGCCGCCTCGTGGCCCGGGTGCTCGGCGAGCCCGGGGTAATGCACCTTTTCGACCGCGGGCGCCCGGGCGAGGAGCTGCGCGATGCGGAGGGCGTTCTCCGATTGCGCGCGCACGCGCAGGCCGACCGTCTTCATCCCCCGTGTCAGGAGGAACGCCGCGTGAGGATCGATGATCCCGCCCGTGCGCAGGCGCCGTTTCCGGATCGGATCGAGCATCGCGGCCGACCCCGCCGCGAAACCTGCCATGACGTCCCCGTGCCCGTTTAAGTATTTCGTCGCCGAGTGCAGCACCAGGTCGAACCCGAGGGAGACGGGCTGCTGCAGCACCGGCGAGCCGAAGGTGCCGTCCAGCACGGCGGAGACACCCCGGCGCCGCGCGATTTCGCCGGCGCGCGCGAGGTCGACGATTTTCACGAGGGGGTTGGTGGGAGACTCGAGATAGATCCACCGCGTCTCCTTGCGGATCGCCTCCTCGAAAGGAGGCTCGGGCTCTGTTCGAAGGAACGTGATCTGGACGCCCATCGGCTCCAGGACCTCGCGGAAGAACGCGACGGCTCCGCCATAGAGGTCTTCCGTCGCCACGAGGTGGTCGCCCGGCTTCAGGTGCGCGAGGAATGCCGTCGTGATCGCGGCCATACCCGATCCGAAGACGACCGCGTCCTCGGCTCCTTCGAGCGCGGCGAGCTTCCGCTCGGCGGCCGTCCAGTTCCGGTTGCCGTCCCGCCCGTAGTACGAATCCGGGGGATCGCCCTTCGCCGCGCGGTCGAGCGCGTCGGTCCCGGTGAACGAGTACGGGGCGGTCTGGAAGATCGGGTCGGCGAGAGATCCCGAAGGGTCGGACATCTTTCCCGCATGGACGGCGCGGCTGTCCGTGCCGCCCGGCGGCCGTCCCTTCACCCCGGCGGGGCCGGCGGAGTCATCCTCTCGGCGCGTTTCCCGGCTCCGGCAAGAAAGACTTCAGGATCTCTTCGTTGATCTCGACTTTGCGGTCGGCGCGCAGCTGCTGAAGGTAAGACCGCATCAGGCGGTCGCGCTCTCGGACTCGGATCGTGTCGACGATCTCGTCCCGCTGAGCGGCGAGCGCTCCGGGGTCCGCCGTGGTCTTCGTGAGCACGCGGAAGAGGACGAAGCCTCCCGGCACGGCGACGGGTGCGCCCGTCTGGCCCTTCTCCGTTTGAAATACGGCGGTCGCGAGCGCCGGAGCGTTTCCGATGTCCGGAACGTTGCCACCGGGGCCGAACTCGGGAGTCGTCTTGACCTCGGTGCCGTAGCGCGCGGCGAGGGCGGCGAGCGTCGCGGCGCCCGAGGAGAGCTCCTTGACGGCGGGCGCCAGCTTGTCCTGAGCTTCCTTGTCGCGCCTCTCCGAGAGCAGGTCCTGCGAGACCCGCGTTTTGATGTCGGAAAGCGGCGGGACGCCCGCGGGCCGCTCTTCCGCCGGCTTGACGAATACGGGACCGCGCGGCGTGGAGATGGGCGTCTTCGAGATCTCGCCGATCTTCAGGTTCCACGCCTCTGCGACGGCCTGGGCGTTCGCTCCGATCCCCGTGATCGGCTCGCCGCGCGAGACCCACTCGCTCGTGTTGTAGGTGACCGCGTCGTCCTGCAGCTTGCGAAGCTCGTCGTCGGAGGTGTTGGGCAGGGCCCGGATCCGGTCCGCGAGGGCGCGTGCTCGCCGCTCCGTTTCCGCCGCCGACATCCGCTCCGTCAGCTCGCTCGTGAGCTGCGGGCGCGCCTCCTCGAAAGACTTCGAGTGCGCGGGGATCTTCGAGACGAGCTTGATGACGTGATACCCGAACTGCGACTTGATCGGGCCGCGGATCTCGCCGGGCGCCATCGAAAACGCGGCGTCGTCGAACTCGGGAACCATCTGTCCTTTGGAGAAAGGCGGAAGCTGGCCGCCGCTTCCTTTGCCGGAAGGATCGTCGGTGTTCTCGTTGGCGAGCCTGGCAAAATCCTCGCCCTTCTTGGCGCGCTCGGCGAGCTTCTCGGCCTTCGCCTTCGCCGCCGCGTCCCCTTCGGCGCCCTTGCCCTCCTCCGGCTTGATCAGGATGTGCGCGGCGACGACCTGCTCGGGGACGGCGAAGCTCGCCTTCCGGCTTTCGTACTCGGCGCGCAGCTGGGCCTCCGGCGGGACCAGCTTCTGGCGGACCTTCGCGCTCTCGACGAGCAGGTACTTGATCTTGCGCTGCTCCGGCACGCGGTACCGGTCCTTGTGCTTGTCGTAGTACGCCTTCAGCTCGGCTTCGGAGGGCTCGCCGCCCGTCTCCAGGCGCGCGAGCGGGATCTTGATGTACTCGATCGACGCCTTTTCGTTGCGGGACGCGAACTCCTTCTGGATCTCGGCGTCGGACACGACCAGCGACGCCTTCACGAGCGCCTGGTACTTGTCGAGCAGAAGTCCCTCGCGGACCTCGTTCTCGAACCGGTCGGGCGTGTAATTGTTCGCGTGCAGGAACCGCTCGTACTCGTCCTTGCCGATGAACTGGCCGTTCTTCTGAAAGGCGGGAAAAGTCGAAATCGTCTGCGCGACCTCGTCGTCGGAGACCTTCAGGTGGACCTGCTTCGCGGCGTCGAGCTGCAGGATCCGGTCGATCATGCCGTCCAGCACCTGGCGCGGAAGGTCCATCGCGCGGATGAGCTCCGGCGAGAGGTTCCCCTGGTACATGCTCTGCTGCCGCTGAAGGCTCGACCGGTACTGCCGGTCGAACTGGGCCGCGGTGATCGTCTCCCCGCCCACGCGCGCGACCGTCTGGCCGGCCGGCTCTCTCGTGCCGGTGCCGGAGCCTCCGGAGAAGAAGACGAACCCCAGAATGAAGACGATGATGACTGCGAAGAGAGTCCACTTCAGGTGGTGGAAGCTCTCGCGCATGGTTTTCAACATCCGAAAAACCCCTCCGTCGCAGAAATGAGAACGGGCGACTATAGCAGCGGGCCGCTTCGACCCCTCTCTGTGTTATAAATAATCTGGATAAGTCTCGCAAATCCGGAGGTTTATGCCGAAGCGGAAGCCCAACCAGCCGGTGGGCGGCGATATCGATTGGTTTGTCATCCCAATCGAAAAGCTGCGGCAGTGGGGCATTTTCGCTCTCGTCATCGTCGTGGCCGCGTTTGTCGCCTATTTTGTCTACACCCGCAGCCGCAAGTCCCCGGAAGAGCGCGCCCGGACGGAGATTTCCAACGCCGCCGCCATCCTCGAGAAGGTCTCGACGGCCGTTCCGGCGCGGCCCGGCTCGAACGTCTCCCAGGCCCGCGAGTATTTCCAGAGCGCGAACGAAGCGTTCGGCAAGAAAAGCTTCGACGAGGCCTACCGGCTCGCCGTCGAGTCGCAGTCCTACGGAAGGCGGGCGCTCGGGAGCCCCGGCGAGGAGACGGGCGACGCCTCCTTCATCTTCGTCGAGGGAGAAGTTGCGGTGCAGACGGCGGGGCATTCGTCGTTCGAAGCCGCCCGGCAGCGGCAGGGCCTGTTCGACGGCGACTTCATCAAGACGGGCCGCACGGGATCGGCGGAGATCATGTTTTCCGACGGGACGCTCTATACCGTGCGGCCGGGATCCCTCTTCGAAGTGCGGCGGCCGGCCGCGTCCGCGGCGGGAAGCGTCTCCAAGATGATCTCGGGAGCGGTGGACGTGTACACGTCCGCTTCGACCTCCACGGTGGCGACGGACGCGGCGACGGCGGCCATCGACAAGGAGTCGCGCGTCGCGCTCGACGTCGCCGCAGGCGACCGCACGCGGCTGACGACCTTCCGCGGCAGGACGACGGTTTCGACTGCGCACGAGACGACCGTCCTCGGCGAGCGGGAAGAAGTGACGGCGAGCGTCGGAAACGGCGCGATATCGGCTAAAGTGGTCGTTCCCGAATCACCTCAGCTCGTCCTGCCCGCGGACAACCGGATCTACGACCTCAAGACCGGCGATCAGATCGAGCTCAAATGGAGCACCGTGCCGAAAGCCGCACGCTACCGGATCCAGATCTCCCGGTCCCGCCTGTTCGTCCCGGACGCGACGGAGGTCGATCTCGACGACCGCACGGATACGGCCGCGCGCGTGAAGGTGTCGCGGGAAGGCTCCTATTTCTGGCGCGTCGCGGCCATCAATTCGGAGGCGCATCCGTCGGACTGGAGCCTCGTGCGCCGTTTCAAGATGCTGACGGAGCCTCCCCGGCAGCTCGGAGCGGCCGCCCCCCCGAAACTGATCGTCTCCACCCCGCAGCAGATGGGGAATCTGTTTCTCATCTTCGGGCGAACCGATCCCGGAGCGATCGTGACGGTGAACGCCGAGCCGGCGGACGTCGAAGCGGACGGCTCCTTCAAAAAAACCATCACCATCGACCGCGAGGGATATGCGACCCTCGTCATCAAGGCCGTCGATGCTTCCGGAAACGAGACGATCAAGCCGTTGAAGGTGTTCGTGGAGTCGCTGTGACGGGTCGCTCAGTTGCCAGTTGTCAGTTGTCAGTCGTCTGACCGCTGAGAACTGAGAACTGAGAACTGATAACTGAAAACGCGGAGGTCCCGTTTGGCTTTCAAATCCATCTTCTCCATCTTTTCCAACGATCTCGCCGTCGACCTCGGCACCGCCAACACGCTCGTCTTCGCCCGCGGCAAGGGAATCATCGTGCGGGAACCGTCGATCGTCGCCGTCAACAACGTGACGAATCGGGTCGAGGCGGTGGGAACCGAGGCGAAAGACATGCTCGGCCGGACACCGGGCAACATCGTCGCGATACGGCCGATGAAGGACGGCGTCATCGCGGACTTCGAAGTGACGGAGAAGATGCTCGACCACTTCATCAAGAAGGCGCACGGCCGGTCCCTCTTCGTGCGCCCGCGCATCGTCATCTCGGTGCCGTCGGGAATCACCCAGGTCGAAAAGCGCGCCGTGCAGGACTCCGCGCTTCGAGCCGGGGCGTCGGAAGTCTTCATCATCGAGCAGGCGATGGCTGCCGCGATCGGATCGGGGCTTCCGATCACCGAGCCGGCCGGCAACATGATCGTGGACATCGGCGGGGGAACCACGGACGTCGCGGTGATCTCTCTCGCGGGAATCGTCTACAGCCGGTCCGTGCGGATCGCGTCGAACGAGATGGACGAGGCGATCATCCAGTACGTCAAGCGCAAGTACAACCTGCTGATCGGCGAGCGCACGGCCGAGCAGATCAAGATCGAGATCGGCTCCGCCCATCCCCTCGACCAGCCCCTCACGATGGACATCAAGGGGCGCGACCTCGTCGAGGGAGTTCCGAAGACGCTGACGCTGACCGACGAAGAGGTGCGCGAGGCGCTCTCGGAGGTGGTCGCCGCGATCGTCGAAAGCGTCCGCGTGGCACTCGAGCGCACGCCGCCCGAGCTGTCGGCCGATATCATGGACAAGGGAATCATCATCACGGGCGGGGGTTCGCTCCTGCGCAACCTCGACCGGCGCCTCCGGGAGGAGACGGGCCTGCCCATTTCCTACGCCGAAGACCCGCTCGCGTCCGTCGTCCTCGGCACCGGCGCCATGCTCACCGACATGGACCTGCTCCGCAAGATCAGCATCACGTAAGACGAGGCGCCGGGGGCCAGGCACGAGGCGCCAGGCGAATAGACACATGCAAATGCACACTCTTTCTTCAGCACACCCCGAGCGCCGAGCGCCCGGCGGCCAGGGCCTTTCTTCGTAATGCGCCCCGCCAATCCTCGCGTCGAAGTGATCGGGATGCGGCCCCGCCGCGGCGGAATGGTCCTCGCTTCGACGCTGGTGCTCTGCGTCCTGATGCTGTCGGCGCAGGCGCCCGCGCGGGGACGCCGCGGCTCCGTTCTCCAGGCGTGGATTCTGACCGCCGCCGCCCCGATCGCGAGCTCGATTTCGGCGGTCGCCCGGGCCGCCTCGTCCGCAGCGGATTCGGTGGGCGACGTCTTCGTCGCGCGGTCCGAGAACGTCCGGCTGAAAAAAACGCTGGCGGAGCGCGACCGGGAGATCTTCCACATACGCGCCGAGCTCTCCCAGGAGAGGCGCCGCCGCAGCCTGGCGAGCGCCGCGGCGATCCTTCCGAACGTCGTCGGCACGGCGCCCGTGCTTCTGATGGAGAACCGCGCCGGGCTCCAGAGCGCCTTGATCGGCGCCGGCTCGACGGCCGGCGTCGTCGTAGGATCTCCGATCGCGGTCACCCTCGGCCTCGTCGGACGGGTCGTCACGGTGGGCCGCACGATGTCCCGCGCGCAGCTGCTCATCGACGCGTCGGCGGCGGCCGGGGCGCGGCTCGCGAGGACGGGTGAAACGGGGGTCATCCGGGGCGACGGGCGTGGCGGTTTGAAGCTCAACAACATCCCGACGACGTCGCGGGTCGAAAAAGGCGACCTCGTCGAGTCCGCCGGCATCGACGGGATCTATCCCCGCGGTGTCGCAATCGGCCGGGTCTCGAGCGTGAGCCGGGGCAGCAGTCTTTTTCTCGAAATTCGGGTTCTCCCCGCGGCGGCCTTCTCGCAGCTGACGGACGTCCTGGTGCTGGCGCCCTCGCCGGCCGTGACCGAGAATCCGGGAGGAGCGCGGAGTGGCGCGCAGTGAACTGGAAGCGCGTCGGGGCGCTTCTCCTGATCGCGACGGCGATCCAGTTCCTCCTGGGAGGATCGCGCCTTCGGTCGATCTGGCCGATAGACGTCTTTCTCATCGCGACGGCGATCGTCGCGCGCGGAGGCAACTCGGTCACGGCGGTTCTCGTCGGCGGGACGATGGGGCTTCTGGAGGATGCGTTGACGAGCGACCTCCTCGGGATGAACGCCTTCGCCAAGGCGGCGATCGGGTACGTCCTCGCGCTGCTCTCGATCCGAGTGATGTTCGGGGGGATCTGGGCGGTCGGAGCGGCCCTCGCGGCGGCTTCCCTGGCGAACGACGCGATCGTCGCGGTTCTCGCGTCGCTGCTGCTGCAGGCGCCCATCGTCCTGCTCTCGCGGGAGAGCCTCTGGCGCGCCGCCGCGACGGGAGCGACCGCCGCCCTTCTCGAGGCGGCCCGCAGGTTCGCCTGGCGCGATTGGTGGGAGAAGCGGCGCTTGAGGAGACTGCGATGATTGGCTGGCTGTCAGCTGTCAGCTCTCCGCTTTCAGCCGGAGCCGGGGACTGCCCATGTTGAGAGTTCGTGACAACCGCGAGGGGTTGAACCGGCGAATCGACTTCGCGCGCGTGCTCGTCGGCGCCGTGTTCGCCGTTCTTGCGATGGCCTACTGGTACACGCAGATCGTGCGCGGCGACTACTACTACACGCTCTCGGAGAGCAACCGCATCCGCTCGGTCCGCATCAATGCTCCGCGGGGGTACGTCCTCGACCGCAACGGCGCGGTGCTGGTCGACAACGAGCCCGCATACACGCTGCACCTGTACCGCCGCGAGGCGAAGAACATCGCCTCCTCCATCGACCTCGCGTCGGAGGTGCTGAAGCTTCCTCGCGACCAGGTGCGCGCCCGCGTCGAGCGCGGGCTGCGGGAGCCCGAGTTCGTCCCGATCACGATCGCGGAAAACCTCGGTATCGAGGAGGTGGCGGCCATCGAGGCGCACGCCCCCGAGCATCCGGAGTTCGCGATCACCGTCTCGCAGCGCCGGCTCTACACGCGCGGGGCCGCGGCGGCGCACGTGCTCGGTTACCTGTCGGAGGCGAGCCTCGACCAGGTCAAGTCATCGGAGGCCGGTTACCGGCTCGGCGACTGGATCGGGCAGAAGGGGATCGAGGGCGCCTACGAAGGACTGCTGGCGGGCGTCAACGGCGAGCGCCGCGTCATCGTCGACTCGCACGGCCGGGAAATGGCGGAAGAGCGGCGCGTCGAAGCGCGGCCCGGGCAGAACCTCTTCGTCACGCTCGACCTCGGCTTGCAGCAGGTCGCGGAGGACTACTTCAAGGACAAGGTCGGGGCGGCGGTCGCTCTCGACCCGCGCACGGGAGAGATCCTGGCGCTCGTTTCTTCGCCCGCGTACGACCCGAACTGGTTCACGCGCCGGGTGACCGCGAAGGAGTGGGCGGGCCTCCTCGGGGACATCGACCATCCGCTGCAGAACCGCGCGATCCAGAACGCGTTTTCCCCCGGATCCACCTTCAAGGTCTTTCTCGCGTACGGCGCTCTGGCGCAGGGGCTCGTCGATCCCCAGGAGACGGTGTTCTGCCCGGGATACGCGTCCTATTACGGCCGCACCTTCCACTGCCACAAGAAGGGCGGCCACGGGACGGTCAACCTCCGCAACGCGATCAAGATGTCGTGCGACGTCTACTTCTTCAATCTCGGGCGCCGGCTCGGCATCGATCGGATCTCCGAGATCGCGAAGAGCTTCGGGTTCGGATCGCCGACCGGAGTCGATCTTCCCTATGAGAAGAGCGGCCTCGTTCCGTCGGAGCAGTGGGCCATCGAGAAGCGCAAGGCCCGGTGGTATCCGAGCGAGACGATCTCCGTCTCGATCGGGCAGGGCCCCGTCCTCGTGACGACACTCCAGCTCGCCCGTGCACTCTCGGCGGTCGTGCTCGACGGCCGCCTTCCCACGCCTCACCTCTTCCTGGCCTCGCAGGAGCCGCACAGCGGCCGGCGTCTTCGCTACACGGCGGAGACCAAGACGGGCCTCGTGCTCGATCCCGCGAAGCTCCAGATCGTCAAGGACGGGATGTGGGCGGTCTTGAACGAGCCGGGAGGGACCGCGTACGGGTCGCGGGTGCCGGGAATCGAGGCGGGCGGCAAGACGGGAACCACTCAGGTGGTCGGGCACGACAGCACGATCCGGGCGGGCGCGGACCGGAGCAAGCTGCAGGACCACGCGTGGTTCACCGGTTTCGCGCCGATCGACGATCCGCAGATCGTGGTGGCGATCTTCATCGAGAACGGCGGCCACGGGAACCTCGCCGCCGCGCCGCTCGCGAAGCTCCTCTTCGCGAAACGTTTCGGCAAGACCGTGGACGCTCCGGCCGCTCCGCCCCAGCAGCGGGCCTCGGCGCCCGCCGCGCCGGGATTCGCGACCGTGAGCGGCCCGGCGCCGCGAAGGGGGGCCGGACGGTGATTCCCCGCGTGGCCGCCGTTCCCCGGAGGCTCGACCTCATCGTCCTCGGCTGCGCGATCTCCCTTTCGCTGCTCGGTATCCTCTTCGTCGCGTCCACGACCGGAGGTGGCCGGCTCGCCGGGCTGGCGACCCGGCAGGCGATCTGGGTGATGGTGGGGCTCGCGGGTCTCGCGGCCGCGGTGCTCTTCGACTACCGGACCCTGCTCAAGATCGCCTTCCCGCTGTATTGCGCGTCACTCATCCCTCTTCTCTACCTGCTCGCCTTCGGCCAGAAGATCGCGAACGTGAAGTCGTGGATCCGCTTCGGGAGCTTCCAGTTCCAGCCGGCGGAGCTCGCGAAGATCGCGACGGCGCTCCTCGTCGCATACCTCTTCGAGAACGAGGACGACGGCCGCATGCGTCTTTCCGCTTTCCTGAAGCTCGGCGCGATCGTTCTGGTCCCGTTCCTCCTCGTCTTCCTGCAGCCGGACCTCGGCCTCGCGCTGACGTTCCTTCCGCTGCTCGCCATCGGCCTCTTCTTCGGCGGCCTGCCGCTGCGGGGATGGATCGCGATCTTCCTCGTCGTCGCGATCTTCGCGGGCGGCGCGTGGTTCTTCCTGAAGGACTACCAGAAACAACGGATCTCGACCTTCTTCAATCCCGACCAGGACGTCCTGAAGGCCGGCTACCAGGTGCGGCAGTCGAAGATCGCGGTGGGATCGGGCGGCTTCTCCGGGAAGGGGTTCCGATCCGGCACCCAGAGCCAGCTTCGCTTCCTGCCCGTCCAGCACACGGACTTCATCTTCGCCGTGATCGCCGAGGAGTGGGGGTTCCTCGGCGTCATCCTGGTCCTCGCGCTCTTCGCGACGCTCGTGCTGCGGGCGATCACGCTCGCGTCCGTGGCGCGAGACCGCGGCGGCGTGTTCCTGATCCTCGGCCTCTCGGGAGTGATCTTCTTTTCCGTGATGGTGAACGCCTCGATGATGATCGGGCTCCTTCCCACCACGGGGATCCCGCTGCCCCTCGTGTCCTACGGCGGCTCCTCGGTGGCGACGACCTTCCTTTCGATCGGGTTGATCCTCGGCGTCCACTATCGCCGGTTCGCCAACGCGTGAGGAAAGAGCTCCTCGTCAACGTGACGCCTCCCGAAACCCGGGTGGCGTTGACGGAGGACGGGCGGGTCGTCGAGGTCTTCCACGAGCGCAAGGGCCACCGCGGCCTCGTCGGGAACGTGTACCTCGGACGCGTTCACAGAGTGCTTCCCGGGATGCAGGCGGCGTTCGTCTCGATCGGCCTCGACCGCGACGCTTTTCTGTACGTCGAGGATGCCCTGCCTCACGTCGTCGAGGACGAAGGGGACGACACGGCGGCGGCCCCGGCGCGGCAGGGGACCGCGGCGGAGAAGCCGCGCATCGACGAGCTCGTCAAGGAGGGACAGGAGCTCGTCGTCCAGGTGACGAAGGACCCGATCTCGGGCAAGGGTCCGCGCGTGACCGCCGGTCTCTCCCTCGCCGGTCGGACGCTCGT
>DASQJK010000293.1:0-3914 GCA_035631095.1 Thermoanaerobaculia bacterium | reverse complement strand
GGCGAGATCCTGAACGGCCTTCTCGCGGCGGAGCCCCAGCATCCCGGAATCGTTCACTACCTGATCCACGCCTTCGACTATCCGATGCTCGCCGACCAGGCGCTCGGCGCCGCGCGCGCGTACGCGAGGATCGCGCCCTCGTCCCCCCACGCCCTTCACATGCCCTCGCACATCTTCACCAGGCTCGGGCTGTGGAAGGAGTCGATCGAGTCCAACATCGCGTCTGCCGACGCCGCCCGCCGCTACGTCGCGCGCACGCATCCCGGCACGGCCGCCTTCGACGCGATGCACGCGCTCGACTACCTCGAGTACGCGTATCTGCAGGTCGACGATCAGGCGAAGGCGAAAGCGGTGCTCGACGAGGCCGTCGCCGCGAAGAAGTTCGACGACGACAGCTTCGCCGCCGGATACGCGCTCGCCGCAATTCCCGCGCGGTGGGCGCTCGAGCGCCGCGACTGGGCAGCTGCCGCCGCCGTCCGGCCCCCCGAAGCGGAGCTTTCGTGGCAGCGGTTCGCCTACGCGCCGGCGATCAGCCACTTCGCCCGCGCCATCGGCGCCGCGCGGACGGGGAAGCTCGAAGACGCCCGATCGGCCGTCGCGAAGCTCGAGGAGATTCACGCTGGCTTCCTGAAGAGCCCCGTGGCGGGACCCTACGACTGGGCGACGGAGATCGCCTCGATGCACATCACGGCGTCGTCCTGGATCGCTTACGCCGAGGGAAAGAAGGACCAGGCGGTAGAGCTCGCGCGGGCAGGCGCGGACCTGGACGAGAAGGCCGGCAAGCATCCAGTGACGCCGGGCGCCGTGCTGCCGCCGCGTGAGCTCCTCGGCGACATGCTCATGGAGCTCGGCCGCCCTGCGGAAGCCCTCGTGGCGTACGAAACATCGCTGAAGAACGCGCCGCTGCGCCTGAACGGCCTCTACGGAGCCGCGCGCGCGGCGGAGCTCTCCGGCGACAAAGCGAAGGCGAAGCAGATGTACGCAAAACTCGCCGCCACCTGCGGCCCGACGTCGACGCGCAAGGAAGTGCGAGAGGCGCGGGAGAAGTCCTAGGGGTCAGTCGCGCATTCGCGCATTTGGGGTCAGTCGCGCATTCGCGCATTCACCTCTCCCGGCGCTCGGGGAGAGGGAAGGGAGGCCGTTTATTTCGTGTCCGGCCGCTTGATGTAGAGCGCGGAAAGTGCCTCTTCGATGGGGATGAACGAGTTCAGCCCCACGCCGTACCCTTCCGGCAGGACCATGTAACCGCTCACCGAAAGGCCGACCACCGCTCCGGACCGGTCGAGGAGCGGACCGCCGCTGCTTCCCTGGTGGATCGCGACGTCGCTCCGCAGGATCCGCAACCCGTCCTCTTCTCCGAAGCCGGACAGGATCCCCTTCGTGACCGTCTGACCCAGTTTCTCCGACAGCGGCGTGCCGATCGCGAACACGTCCGCTCCCGGCGCGATCCGGCTCGACTCCCCGAGCGGAAGGCAGCGATAGATGTCCGTCTCGAGCTTGATGAGCGCGACGTCGCGCACCGCGTCCGACCGTACGACCTCGCCGTTCACTTCCCGCCCGGTGACGAACCGCACGCGCACGTAGCGCGACTGCCCGGGGACGTGCTGGTTCGTCAGGACGTAACCGTCGCTCGAAATGAGGAAGCCGGACCCCATCGACTTGCCGGCGAACACCGTGACGACGCTCATCCGCGAGTCGGAGATCATCGACTCGATGCTGGCGGGCTCCGCCGGCGGCACCAGCGGCGCTTCCCACGCGACGAAGACCGGTGCGCCGGCACGCCTCGGAAGCCGGTCGCCGCCTCTGCCCGCGACGAGATCGTGGAACCGGTTGTCCGCGAGCAGCGCACGCGCCGCGGAAACGAAAGCGCGCGTGATCGCTTCGCCTCCAGGCTCGTCCACCGCTCCGGGAAACAGGCTGGTGCCCGTCGTCGTCTCCTTGAGCGCGACCGACTTGCTGCGGTGCGAGTAGACCTGCCAGTCCACCGTCAGCGACGCCTCCGCGGTTCCGGCGCGCTTGCGCCCCATCGCGTAACAGACGTTCGCTTTCACGTCGCGCACCACGCCCGCGATGACGTACTCGGCGCGCCTCCCGTGCGGATCGTCGAAGAGCTGATCCCGGTCGCCGACCACCGTGTAACCGGCCGCCGAGAGCTCATCCATCAGCAGCCCGCCGAGGTCGTCGCCGACGGAGCCCTCGCGGCTCGCCTTCCAGGTCAGAGGTCCGTGGTCCGTGCAGCCCCGCCCGGTGCGCACCGACCCCACGACGAGGTCGCGTGGCAGCTTGAGGAGCAGCTTGTGGAACTCGACGGCCGCAGTCGGCTCTTTCGGAACCGCGCTGTCGCCGGCCGCCGGCTCTTCAGAGGGAACCGCCGGTTTTTCGGAGAAGGCGGATGCGGCGCCCGGGGACGCGGCGCACCGAAGCGAGCCGAACGCGAGAAGGGCGACGACCCCGGCCGCAGCGATCTCGTTCACCTGGACAGACCGGGTGGGTTCGAGGCGCGGCCGCGCACGGAAAAGGAACATACCGTTTGAATTGGATCGTTCTTGATCATAAATGAAAGCAAGAAAAACGCCATGTGCGGCGCGGCGCGATCTCGTTTCGATTCTTCCTTTTCGAGGGCGGAGCACGACGCGCGCTGTCGAAATCCGTCGCGGCGCGTGGGAACGACTGACCTTTTCTGCCGCTCGCCGTCGCACGCGACCGCAGGCGGCCGAGGAGCACCCCGCTACAATCAACGGATCAGGACGGATCCCGCTCCATGAACCTCTTCGCGGTGCTGCTCCTCGCGGCGATCTTCGAGGTCCACGGCGAAAGCTCGCCGGGAACGCCCGGCGCGAAGGCGTGGACGATGCGGACTCCTCAGGGCCGCAGCGAAACGGTCTGGCTCGACCCGGCGGTGCTCCTCGACGGGAGCGGGGTCGCCACGGCGGACGTGGAGCGCGGGCCCGACGGGTCGCCGCAGATCCGCCTCGGCCTCACACCCGACGTCGTCATGCGGTTGACCGAGATCGCCTCCAACCGGCGCGGCAAACGAGTCGGCGTCGTCGTCGCGGGAAAACTGCGCGCCGCGCCTTACGTCACGGGCGCGCCGACGGGAGGCGTGTTCGTGATCGCGGGCGTCTCCGACGCCGACGCGGAGGAGATCGCACGCTCGCTCGGCCCTCCCGCGCCGACGCCGATCGCACCCACGCCTGCCATGGCGGCTGCCCCGCCGTCGAACGCGAGGCGCGCCGCTTCGATTCCGGAGCTCCAGGGCCGCTGGCGCGTCGTCCAGGCGACCATGAACGGGCAGCGGATCCCCGACAGGAAGATTACGGAATCGTCCTGGCTCTTCCGAGGCTCCGAGCTCGTCCTGACCAACGGCGAAGGCCAGAGCGTCGCGTTTTCCCTGACCTCCGACGAAAAAGTAGTCCTCTTCATCGCTCCGACTCCGGGCTCGAACGAGAAGGGCGGGTGGATCCTCTGGTCCCGCGACGGGCAGGACCTCCTGCTCGCGTTCTACGACAACCTGGACGGGCGGCCCGAGGGGATGCAGCCGGGGCCGAAGAAGATCCTCGCGCGGCTGCGGCCCTAGACCCAGTTGGGGTCAGTCGCGCATTCGCGCAGTCGCCCCGGAAATGCGCATTTGCGCGACTGACCCCTTTTGCGCATTTGCGCGACTGACCCCCCTCCGTGTCCTCTTTCGGATTGACAGGACGTGCCCTGAGGGTGGAAAAGGCTCTCAAGCGACCCGTCCCCCCGGGTCTTCGAGTGATTCGTTGACAGAGGAGGTGCCCATGTCCCCTCGGATGAGAATCCTGATGGCCTCCGCCGCTTTCTTCGTCCTCGCGATCCTGCCCGCCGTCGCACAAGCCCCGACTGGAAAAATCAACGGCGTCGTGCGGTTCGCGAGCGGCGGTCCCGTCGGGGGG
>DASQJK010000292.1:0-16125 GCA_035631095.1 Thermoanaerobaculia bacterium | reverse complement strand
GGATACCTTCGGCTCCCGCCGGTTCTCCGCAGCCTGCCGGCGGGGACCCCGACGACTCGTGGATCAAAGGAAAGCCCCTGCCCCCGGTGCCGGTGGCTCCCGGGCCGTCCGATCTCGGGGGCGGGATGACGATGCGCTGGGAGCTCGGTCCGGAGGCGCTCCGCGCCGGAAGGGAGATGTCTCTCGCGTTTGACGTCCGCGACTCCTCCGGCGCGCCCGTCCCGCTCGAGCCGTACATGGGGATGGGCGCGCACGCCGTCGTGCTGCGCGACGACGGTTCCGTGTTCGTCCATCTCCACCCGATGGGAACCGTGTCCATGGCGTCGATGGAACGGCTCCCTCTCGCTTCATCCGAGCCGATGGGATCGATGGGCCACGCGGCGCACGAGGAGATCGCGAGCGGGCGGGTGTCGTTTCCCTACGCGTTCCCGCGATCGGGGCCCTACCGGCTGTGGGTCCAGGTGAAGACCGCGGGAGTGGTGCGGACCGGGATCTTCGACGTGCTCGTGCGGTGACGGCGCACAGAGGGCCGTGCTGGCCCGTCTCTTGAAGAGAGAGCCTTCGTGAACTGGCTCGTCTGGCTCGGGCTCGCGGTCCTGATCGGGGTCATCGCGGCGGTGACCGGCATCAAGCCCCGTGGCTCGCGCCCCGTCGCGCGAACCCGGCTGATGGGAGTCGGCAGGTTCTTCCTGCTCCTGCTGATCGCGCTCTTTGCCTATCTCGCTTTTCGCGCTCGCAGCGGCGGCTAGGCAGACTCCGGCCCGGCCCCGAAGATCGGAAGACCTCGCGGCGGTTCCGGGGTCTCCTCCGTCTCCTCGCCTTCCAGCCCGTGGAGGGAGACGCCGAGGAGGCGCACCGGCCGTTTTCCCGCTTCCGTCTTCTCGATGAGGCCGAGGGCTCGCGCGCGGATCTCCTCCGCCGACCGCGTGGCCGGACGCCGCGTCTCGCTTCGAGTGATGGTCTGGAACGTGGCGTAGCGAAGCTTCAGGACCACGGTGCGCGCGGCGAGGCTCTTTCGCGCGAGCGCCGCGGCCGCGTGCTCGGCGAGGGCGGCGATCTCGTCGCGCACCCGCTCGAGCTCGACGAGGTCCCTCGCATAGGTCTCCTCGCACCCGATCGACTTCCGCTCGCGGTTCGTCTCGACCGCCCGGTCGTCGATGCCGTGCGACAGATTGCGCAGCCACTCCGCCGAGGAGCCGACGGCGCTTCGGAGCGCTTCCTCGTCCGCGGTGCGCACGTCCACGAGACGATCGATGCCGACCGCCCGCAGCCGGCGGGCGGTTACGGGGCCCACGCCCCACAGCGCGTCGACGGGAAGCTTCTGCAGGAACGCTTCGACGCGCTCGGGGGCGATCACGGTCAATCCATCGGGCTTTTTCCAGCCGGAGGCGATCTTCGCGAGGAACTTGTTCGGAGCGACTCCCGCCGACGCGGTGAGGCCGGTCTGTTCGCGAATGCGCTCCTTCAAGCGGCGAGCGGCGTCGACTCCCAACCGCATGCCCCAAACGTTCTCCGTCACGTCGAGGTAGGCCTCGTCGAGGGACAGCCCCTCGACGAGCGGCGTGGCCTCTCGGAAGATCTCGAAGACCTGCTTCGACACGGCGGCGTACTTGGCGAAATCGGGCCGGACGATGACGAGCTCGGGGCAGAGCCGGATCGCGCGGCCCATCGGCATCGCGGATCGAACGCCGAACGTGCGCGCCTCGTAGCTCGAGGCGGCAACGACCCCCCGGCTCTCCGGACGTCCGCCGACGGCGACGGGACGGCCCTTCAGAGAGGGATCGTCGCGTTGCTCGACGGACGCGTAGAACGCGTCCATGTCCACGTGGAGGATCCGCCGAAGCCCGTCCGCCATCCCGGCATTCTCCGTCGGAAGCGCCTCGACCGGGGCGGTCAGTAGGCGGCGAGCAATCGCGCGGCGCGCTCGACGTCCGCTTCCGACGGAAGGAAGAACTCCTCGAGAGGCGGCGAGTACGGGACGGGCGTGTCGAGAGCTCCGACGATGCGCACGGGCGCGTCGAGGTGCTCGAACGCCTCTTCCTGGATCACCGCGGCGAGGCTCTCGCCGATCCCGCCGGTCCGCGAGTCCTCGTGGACGATCAGCACGCGGTGCGTGTGCCGGGCGACGGCGAGGAGAGCTTCCCGGTCGAGCGGCGCGAGACTCCGCAGGTCCAGGACCGCCGCCTCGATGCCGTCTTTCGCGAGCTTCTCCGCGACCCGCATCGCGACGTGCACGAACGCGCCGTAGGAAATGATCGAGAGCGCGTCGCCCTTGCGCCGCAGCGCCGCCTTCCCGATCGGGATCGCCTCCGGCGCCGCGTCGGAAAGGGCCTGTTTGACGCGGGGGTCGCGGTAGAGGGCGATGTGCTCGTAGTACAGGACGGGGTCCGGATCGCTGACCGCCGCCGCCATCAACGCGCGGGCGTCGTGCGGAGTCGAAGGAACGACGATCTTCAAGCCCGGCGTCCGGTAGAACCACGGCTCCGTGTTCTGGCTGTGGTACGGCCCCGCGTGGCGAAGGCCGCCCCACGGCATGCGCAACACCATCGGGACGGATGCGCCCCACCTGTACCGCAGCTTCGCGGCGTTGTTGACGAGCTGGTTGAATCCGGTGGCGACGAAATCGTTGAACTGCATCTCGCCGATCGGCCGCTGGCCGGCAAGGGCGGCGCCGACGCAGACGCCCAGCACCGCACCCTCGGCGAGCGGCGAGTTCAGGATGCGTTCTCCGTGGCGTTTGAGGAGCGGGCGAAGGAGCAGGAACGCGTTTCCGTATGTTCCGCCGACGTCCTCCCCGTAGACGAACACGCGAGGATCGCGGTCGAGCGCGTCGCCCACGCCCTGCATGACGGCTTCGAGGAACGTCCGCCCCTTCGGATCGAACGGCGGAGCCGGCTCGACGGGCGGCAGCTCGGAGGGAGAGGCTCCCCGCCGTGCCGCCGGCTCGAGCGGCTCCCGGCGCACGCGGGGCTCCTCGCCGGCGAAGACGCCTTTGCCGGCGGTCTCGGGCTCCGGCCAGGGTGAGTCCACGACCCTGCGCGCGGCGGACTCCACGAGCGCCTCCGCCTCGCGCTGGAATTTTTCGAGCTCGCCGTGCGGGATGACGTTTTCCGCCTCCAGCCGCGCGGCGTAGCGCGCGATCGGATCGCGCCTCGACCAGAACGCGTAAAGCTCCCGGTCCGCATAGCCGCCATCGGAGACCTCGGGGTACTCCCACGAGATCGGCGGCTCCTTGCCGAGGTAGAGCATGTCGTCGTGGTGAGCGTGCCCGCACATCCTCATGCAGACGAGCTCGATGAGCGTGGGGCCCAGGCCGCCCCGAGCACGTTCCGCCGCCCACGCGAACGATGCCGCGATGCGATCGGGATCGGTACCGTCGATGGTCATTCCGGGCACGCCGTAGCCCGCCGCTTTTTCCGCGAACACGCGTACGGCGGACTGGTCGGCGACCGGTGTCGAAAGCGCGGTCTGGTTGTTCTGGACGCAGAAGATCGCGGGGAGCCGGCGCGCGGCGCAGAGGTTGATCGCTTCGTGCCACTCGCCGAGCGACGTGCCGCCTTCGCCGATGAAGGTGACGCCGACGCGCTTCGATCCGTCGCGCGCGAACGCCATGGCCATCCCCGCGACGGTGAGCGACGAGACGGCGAGCGGCGCCGACGCCGGCAGCACTCCCCACGAGAAGTCGCCGACGTGCAGGTCCTTGCCCTGCATCGGCGAGCCGGCCTTTCCCATCTGGGCGGCGAGGACGAGCCTCACGGACTCCGGATCGGGCCGCATCGCAAGCTCCGCACCGAGGTCGCGGATCAGCGGAGCGACCACGTCCCCGCGCCACGCTCCATCGGGCCCGCGAAAACCCGGGCCGCGTCGGAGGCGCAGGGGAGCCGCGTAGATCGCCTCCTGGCCCAGCGAACGAAAGCCCTTCCCCTGGAAGGGGACGCCGTTCCACCGGATCTCGTTGCCGAGGAAGAACGCCTTCAGCCGGTTGTCGGTGGCGCGCGTTAGCACCATCCCGCGGAGAATCTCGACGCGTTCGTCCGGAGTGAGAGACGCTGCAATCGCCTCCCGGCGGAGGAACCCGTCGCACTCTTCGAGAAGGCGCCGCTTCGCTTCGTCGAGACGCTCCTCGACCGTCACGCCGGGGGTCGTCTCGGGAAGGCCCTCCGGAGGCGACCCGGCGAGCATCCGCCCGAGCGCCCTCGCGAACGGCTCGCGCAGGGCGTCGATGGCGGCGGAGTCCCGTCCCGGATCCTCCCGGCAGCACGAGGCAAACGCCGCGAGCGCCGGGGCGAGCGCAAACGGCTCGCGCTCCGCGACGAACGCGGCGAAGCGTTCGGAGAGCGAGCCGGCGGCGTCGACCTCGGCGGGCCGGACGGCCGGCTCGACCGACTTTTCCATTCGACCGGAATGGTAGCTCAGCCGCCGACTCTCCGTCGGGCCGCTCGCCCGGTCACTTCAGCCCGAGCAGCTCCACCTCGAAGATCAGCGTGGCGTTCGGCGGAATCACCGGCGGGCGTCCGTTCGGGCCGTAGGCGAGCTGCGGCGGAATGAGCAGCGTCCGCTTGCCGCCGACCTTCATCGACGCGAGTCCTTCGTTCCAGCCCTGGATGACTCGTCCTCCGAGAGGGAACTCGTAGGGCTTGCCCCGGTCGACCGAGCTGTCGAACTTTTTGCCCCTGGCGCCGTTCTCCCAGAGCCAGCCGGTGTAGTGGACGACGACGACCTGTCCCTGCTTGGGAGACTCGCCGGTTCCGACGACGGTGTCCTCGTACTGCAGTCCGCTCGACGTCTTGGTCATTTTGGAGTCGCTCTTCTTTTGCGAGTCGTTGGGAGCGGCGTGGTCCTGCGCCCGGAGTCCGGGAGCCACTGCGAGCGCGAGGCAGGCGGCCGAGGCGAGAAACAGAGAAGTCCTTTTCATGCGTGCGCGTCCTTTCACTCTAGGATCGATCGAAGCGATGGGAGTCTAACGCGCGTCCGGCCCATCGTCGCGCGGATAGGTCTTCAACAGCCCCCTCTCGGTCATGAGCTTCTCGATGCGCGGAATGTCCCGGGGGACGAAGTCCGACAGGACGTCGATCCCCTTGTCGGTCACCACGATCATGTCCTCGAGGCGGACGTAGATCTTCTCCTCCGGCACGCGGAGCGCCGGCTCGATCGTGAAGACCATGCCCGGCTTGAGGGGCCCCTCGTGCGGGCCGTCGTCATGCGTCGCCATCCCGACCCAGTGGCCGAGCGCGGCCTCCGGCTTCTCCGCCTGCTTCCGATAGCTCTCCACGAAATCCTGCGCCGCCTTCCGGTAGATGTCCTTCGAAAACTTCGACGAGGCGAGGATCGCGTCCATCTTCTTCGACGCCGCGAGCATGCACTCTGAGGGCGTCGCCCCGGGCCGGATCGCCTTCAGGATCGCTTCGTAGCAGTCGAGATAGAACTGGTAGAGCTCGCGCTGCCACGGCGCGAATTTGCCGTTAACGGGCCACATCCGCGTGACATCGCTCATCGCGTAACCGTAGTCGGGAGCGAAGTCCATCAGGAGGAAGTCGCCGTCCTCCATCTTCCGCTTGCCGGCGTTGTAGTGCGGATACCAGGCGTTGCGGCCGCTCGCGATCAGCGAGTAGTACGCCTCGCCCTGCGCGCCGTTGCGGTAATAGATGAATTTAGCCATCGCGTCGAGCTCGCGCTCGTACTGTCCCGGCCGCGTGGATTTCATGCCCTCGATGAGCGCGAGGCCGGAGAGTCGGGTCGAGCGGCGGAGCATCGCGATCTCTTTCGCGCTCTTGATGAGGCGCAGCTTGTCGAGAGTCGGAGTGAGGTCGCGCAGATCGATTCCGGGAAAGCGTTCGCGCACGAGCGCGGCGAAGCGCCCCTCGCGGGACGAGCCGCCATCGAACGGATCGCTCGCGAGCTCCGCGATCCGGCGCAGCGCGAGGTCGCGGCTGACGGCGAATCCCTCCCCCGGAGAAAGCGGCGTGTAGAGATGTCCGCCCGACCGCTGGGCGAAACGACCGAGGTTCTCCGCGAGGAGGTCGACGCCGAGCACGTTCTCCACGCCCGCGAGCTTCTGGATCTCCTCGGCGTCCTCGGAGGACCACATCTTTCCTTCACCGCGCTCGCGGTTCGCGTTGCGGTGGGGAAGAAAGAGCACGGCGCGGCGGCCCGTGCCGTCGAGGAGCAGGTAGGCGTTGGGGACTTCGACGCCGCAGAGATAGTAGAAGTCGTTCGACTGGCGAAACCTGACGTACCCGACCGGAGTCGGCGCGCCGGGGACCACCGCAATCGCGCCCTTCCCGATCGCGTCGTACACGGCGGACCGGCGGACCGCGAACTCCTCGGGCGGGTAGTCCGTCGTGAACGGAGGAAATCCCTCCTGCGCCCGGACACCGGCGACTACGAGCAACAACAGGAATGAACCAAGAACGAGCCTCTTTGCGAACATGTCGCCTCCTCGAAAAAGAAAACGAAATTCGAGCTTACAGGGGTCAGTCGCGCAAACGCGCAAAAAGGGACAGGCGCGCATCGAGTGCGCGAATGCGCGACTGACCCCAAATGCGCGAATGCGCGACTGACCCCTTTACGGGATCAGCACGACTTTTCGGATTCCGCGGCGGCTCGCGAAGGACAGGGCTTTGGTGGCCTGCGTCAGCGGGAACCTGGCGGAGATCATTTTCGAGAGGTCGATCTTGCGGGCTCGCAGCAGCTCCAGGGCCGGCTCGAAGCGGCCGCAGCGGGAGCCGATGACCGTGATTTCGTTGACGACGAGAGGCGCCGCGTCGAAGCGGGCGGGCGCGTGGTAGGTGGACTTCCACACGATCGTCCCGCGCGGTCGGACGAGCTCGAGGGCCCGCGGCATTCCGGCGGGCGAGCCCGTCGCCTCGACGACGAGGTCGAACGATGCCTTTTTCGCGCGCGATGTTCGGCCGACCTTCGCCACCTTCGCGCCCGCGTTCTCGAGAACCTGCGCGATCAGAAGGCCGAGCTTGCCCGTTCCGAGCACCGCGGCGCGCATTCCTTGCGGGACAGGCACCTGGTCGAGGATCTCGCATGCCGCGGCGAGAGGCTCGGTGAAGACCGCCTCCTCGTCCGAGATCTCCGGCGGCACCTCTCTCAGATTGGATTCGGGAAGCGTCAGGAGCTCGGCGTGCGCGCCCGGGTGGCCGAGGATCCCGAGGACGGTTCGCCGCGGGCAATGGCGTGAGAGGCCCTCGCGGCAGGCCGCACAGCGCGCGCAGCCCAGATTGATCTCTCCGACGACGCGCTTGCCGATCCACGGAGATCCCGCTGGCCCCTCGACGATCCCGACGAATTCGTGACCGGGAATGCCGGCGAACGAGTGGTACCCGCGGCGCAGCTCCAGGTCGGTATTACAGATGCCCGAGAGCAGGACGCGCACCCGCGCGAAACCGCGCCGCGGGCGCGGGGCGGCGACTTCACGGACTGCCGCGCCTGCCGAGTCGAAGACGAGGGCCTTCAGCGCCGGGCGCCCTCGAGCTCCGGCACCGCCTTCGCGGCCTCCGCGAGCAGCGCCTCCGGGCCGACCGGAGAGCCCGTCGCCTGCTGCATCCACAGGTCCGGAGCGATCCGCCCGAGCCGGGCCATGCGCTCGAACTCCGCGCCGAGGTTGCCGGAGCTCTCGATCTTGCGCTCGATCTGGAAGGCGATCATGTGCCCGAGCGGATAATCCGGCAGGTAGAGGAACGAGTCGATCATGTGGGAGTAGATGCCGAGGAGCGCGACGTCTTTTTTCCCGAAGACGGGCGCGTACCAGCGGTTCCAGAGGTTCTTCGCGATCGAAAGCGTCGCCTCCTTCAGCTGCGCGGGCGTCGCGTCCGGATGCGCGTACATCCAGTCCCAGACGTCCATGTCGACGAGGGCGACGCCGGCGATCTCGTACGTCGCCCAGAACTGCTCGACGGTGCGGGCGGCGCGGCTCTCTGCGTCGGGCCCCGGAAGTCCGAGCAGCTCCAGGTCGTGCGCCTGGAAAACGAAGGCGAGCGCCTCCGTGAAGGCGTTGTTCGGCACTCCCTGCAGCAGCGTGTAGTCGATCGCGTTCAACGAGAACGTCTGCTCGACGTTGTGCCCCATCTCGTGCACGGCGATGTTGAACCCCTTGTAGTTCATCCCGTTCTTCTCGACGCGCGTTCTCAGATGCGCCTGGTCTCCGCGGCGGAGCGCGCCGAGCGCATGCCCCGACCCGCGCGCCGGGTCCACGACGATGTTCGCGGCGAGCCACTCCGCCTTCTCTCTCGTGAAGCCCAGGTGCTGGAGGAGATTCGGGATGTCCTTCTTGTAGGCTTCCGGCGTCGGATATCTCTTCCGGACGATCTCGTCGAGCTCCGCCTCCGAATGCGTCCCCTTCGGAGTAAATCCCGCATACCAGATGTCGAAGGGCTCGAGCGGCCGGCCGACCCGCGCCGAGACGAGTTTCGCCACGCGTGGAACGAGCGGAGATGAGAGGACGCTCTCGAGCATCCGGCGGAAACGAGGCTCGGGGATCTCGCGATCCTCGTTGAAGCGCCGCGCCATCAGCGTCGGGGCCGTCGGCGAGTAGGGGTCCGCCTTGCGGCAGGCGCGATATACCTCGAGCAGCCGCGCGTACCGCGTGTCCGGCTCCGGTCCAGTCTCGGCGCTCCTTCCGGGTGGAAGAGGGCGATCGGAGTCCTTCACTGCCGCCGGGCGGACCTCGTTCGTGAACGGGTTCCAGTCCACGCCCGGGTTGTCGAGCGCCGCCCTGGGAATCGTCTGCGTCACGATCCGCTCCATCACCTTCTCGATCGTCCGCTGTTTCGCGAGCCCGGTCTTCGCGTCGCGGTAGTCGGACTTGATCTCGTCGCGCAGGTTCCAGTGGGAGAGCAGCCGCATCCCCGCGGGAAAGAGACGGGAGCCGTCGGGACCGAGCACGTGGTGCATCCACACGTTGTACCCGGCGATGTACTGCGCGGCTTCGGATCCCGCGCGCGCAATCTCGAGGTTGACCTCCGCGGGAACGCGCCTCCCGAATCGCTGGGCGAGGCGAGCCTCCGCCCAATTGCGGCGGGACCACGAGGCGCCGGCCGTCAGGCGCTGCTCGAGTGTCGTCAGCGGAAAGTTCAGGAGCACCACGAACGCGAGCCGGTTGGCGAAAAAATCGTCCACGACGTGCGCCGAGGGGTCGTAGCCCGCCAGGATCTCGTCGAAGGGATAAATGGGGCCCAGGTCGAGGTCCGATTGGCGACGAAAGTCGCGGATGATCTCGTTCATGTGGCCGTCGAGGGACTCCTGGAGCATCTGGAGCCTCTCGAAGAGGGCCTCGCGCGTGGCGGGATCCGCCGCGAAGTTCGTCCGGACGAATTGCTCCATGTCCGCGGGAGTTCCGTCGGAGGGGCGCCAGAACTCCGCTACCTGAGCAAGCCCCCGCGCGATGCGATCCCGCTCCGCCGCGCCGTATTTCCCGACGAGCTCACTCTGAAGCTTTTCCATCTCCGCCTTTGGCGCGGCCGCCGTCTGCGCCTTCAGTCCGAGCGTCACGAGAAACACGAGGAGACCGAGCGCAATGCGAAGCGCCTTGCGGTAACCGAGCATCGCTCCTCCGGTGAACAGATTGTAGGGGCAGGATGCCGAGTTGGTTCAGAATTCGTGACTCGATGGACGAAGGCAGTCAGCTCAGCCTTTTTTCGACGGCCCCGCTCGGAAAGGAAGCACGCCGCGGTCCTTTCGCCGAGCGCCTTGAGAAGGAGCTCGCCGAATGTGCCGCGGTCGCGGCGCGCGTTCCGCAGAACGTGCGCTTCGGGACGAGCTCCTGGAGCTTCCCGGGCTGGGCGGGGATCGTCTACTCCCGCCGCGCGTCGGCCTCCGAGCTGGCGAAGACGGGCCTGACCGAGTACGCGCGGCATCCTCTTCTTGGTACGGTCGGAATAGACCGCGGTTTCTATGCCCCCATACCCGTGGAAGACCTGCGGCGGTATGCGGCGCAGCTTCCGCCGGGGTTCGCGTGCTGCACGAAGGCGCCGGAGGCCGTGACGGGCGCCGCGAATCCCGAATATCTGAGCGTCCGCCGGTTCGAGGAAGACATGCTCGCGCCCTTCTGGGACAGCTTCGCGGGCCATGCCGGACCGTTTCTCCTCCAGTTTCCCCCGGCGCCTCCGGCCGCCCGATCTTCGCCGCGCGAGTTCGCGGAGAGCCTCGATCGGTTTCTCGGCCAGCTCCCGCGCCGGTTCCGGTATGCGGTCGAGCTGCGCGACCCCTCGCTACTGACCGGCGAATACGCGCGCGTGCTCGCCTCGAGGGGAGCGGCCCACGTGTACAACGCCGCCACCGCGATGCCGATGCCGGCAGAGCAGGCGGAAACCGTTCCCGTGGCCGGGGCGGACTTCGTGGTCGTCCGCCTGCTGCTGCGGCCCGGCACGCGCTACGACGACCGCCGCGAGGACTTTCTTCCGTTCGACCGGATCGTGGATCCCAATCCGGAGATGCGGCGGCAGACGATAGAGCTGGCGCGCGCCGCGCAGGGACGCGACGTTTTCGTGCTGGTCAACAACAAGGCGGAGGGATGCGCTCCCGCGACGATCCGTG
The DNA here is from genome assembly GCA_035631095.1 of Thermoanaerobaculia bacterium. Taxonomy (GTDB): domain Bacteria; phylum Acidobacteriota; class Thermoanaerobaculia; order UBA5066; family Gp7-AA6; genus JALYUA01. The sequence goes on along the minus strand of DASQJK010000292.1, from coordinate 5,583 downwards.
CGCTCGCAGAGGAGCTCGCGCGGGAGACGGAAGCGCGACCGATCAGTACTTGACCACCATCGTCTTCTTGAGGGACTTCAGGAGCGCGTCGATGTCGGCCTCCGCCGCCGCGATCGTCTTCTCGGGGCCGACGCACTTGAAGAAGACGTTCCCCTCAGGAGCCTCGACGATCGCTCCGGAGAGTTGCCAGCCGGGCTTCTTGCCCTGCGACTTCATCATCGGCCCCCCGGGCGCGAGATACGTTCCCGAAGTGCGGATGCGATGCACCTTGAACCCGTTCACGGTTTCGACGCTGCTCTTCGGCGTCGCGCCTCCTTCGAACTGACCGGCCCAGCGCGCCGCGTTTTCGTCGGGCGAGCCGCCCTGTCCCTTTCCGAAGTAAAAGACGCCGCACTCCCCGGCTTCGGCCCCCTTGGCGCCGGGGATCGTGTACGTGACGACGCGCATCGGCCGCGCCGCCTGCTCGGTCCAGGTCCCTGGAACGGTCCACTTCACGCCGGCCGCCGTGCCTCCCGTCGCCGCGGAGATGGGCTCCGCCAGGAGGAGAAAGGCTGCGGCCAGCGCCGCGACGGCGAGAAGGGGCGCGAAACGGGGGTTTTTCATGGGTCGCTCTCCTCGCCCGGATACTACCGCGTCGCATCCCGGCGGCCGGAAAAGGGGCGGCTGGCCCCGCGGAGGCCTGCATATTGCACATTGCGCCGGCATGACCCCTTCGGGAAAGCTCGCGCGCCTCGACCGGACCGGCGACGAAGAGCGCCACGAGCTCGTGGCAGAGCTCTCGGACGCGCGCGCGCAGGCCGCCGAGCTCGGCAGACGAACCAGGCCGTGGATCGCCGCCGCCGCGGGTATCGCGGCGGCGGCCGCCGTGGCGGCCGGGGTCGCTCGAGTGCGCCGCGCCCGATCGGGCCGGGGCAGGGTGCGCAAAGTCTCGAAAAGGGTCCGCGAGGAGCTCGAGCGCTACAAGCCGCGGCCCATACCGATCACGATTCTCTTCGCACTCCTGCGGACGCCGGCCATCCGGCGCGCGATCGCCTCCGGAGCGGTTCGCATGATCCCGCGCGATCGGACGGTCGACGAGGAGGATGGCGATCGCAAAGAGCGGGGCGGATCGGACACCGCGCCGCGCGGCGAGACCCGCCGCGTCGAACGGGCCGCGCCGCCGCCGGGCGAGGCGAGCCACGCCGGAAAGCTGGAGGCGCGCGCCGCGGAAGCACGCGACAGGGAGAAAGCCAACGACAAGGCCCCGTCGAAGGATAAGGGCGAGGAAAAGGCGAAGCAGACCCTCGAGTCGCTGAAGCATTCGCCTTTCAAACGGAAGGTGCGCTTCGTGACGGATCTCTTCAAGGAGGCGTTCAGCGCATTCATGCGCGACGAGGCGCTCACGCGCGCGGCGGCCCTCGCTTACTACACGATTCTCTCGCTCGCGCCCCTTCTGGTCATCGTGATCGCGGTGGCGGGGATCGCGTTCGGCGCGGAGCACGTCCGCAACCAGATCCTGGGGCAGATCGGTCAGCTGGTGGGAGCGGACGCGGCGAAAACGATCGGCACCATGATGCAGAAGGCGAGTCAACCGTCCAAGAGCATTCCCGCCGCCGTGATCGGGGTCGCGACGCTCCTCTTCGGCGCCGGCGGCGTCTTCGGATACCTCCACGACATGTTCAACAAGGTCTGGGCGGTGCCGAAGAAGGAAGGCGGGGGAATCTGGCAGGCGGTCAAGGACCGGTTCCTGTCGCTGGCGATGGTCCTCGGCACGGGATTCCTGCTTCTCGTGTCCCTCGTGGTGTCGGCCGGGCTCTCGGCGCTCGGAAAGCAGTTCGGCGACGACGTGGGGATCGTCTTCAACGTTCTGCACCAGATCGTCTCGTGGGCGGTCGTCGGCCTGCTGTTCGCGCTCATCTTCCGCTTCCTGCCGGACACGCGCATCGCCTGGCGCGACGTGTGGATCGGCGCGGGGATCACTTCGCTCCTGTTCGTGATCGGCCAGTTCCTGATCGGGCTGTATCTGGGCCGCAGCTCCGTCGCATCGGTGTATGGGGGCGCGGGCTCGCTCCTGATCGTCCTGCTGTGGACGTACTACTCCGGGTTGATCCTGTTCTTCGGAGCGGAGGTCACGCAGGTGTTCGCGAACAAGTGGGGATCTCGGAAGAACTCGAAAAGGGCAGATCCTTCGCTCCGCTCAGGGTGACGACGCGGCCGCGTTGTCATCTCTGAAACGCGTACGACACCTTGAGGAACAGCTGCCGGTCCTGCCGGTCGTACGTGTTCCTCTCCGTCAGCGCGCGGTTGTCTCCGTATCCGAGAAACGCCACCGTCTGCCAGTTGAGCTTGTAGGCGATGAGGCCCGAGAAGGTGAGAGAGCCTTCGCGCGCACTGACCGCCGAGCGGTAGAGAGAAACGTCGCGCGTGGTGCGCACGTACTGCGCGATCGCCCGTGCGAACAGGCGCGAAGTGAAGGTGTACGTCGCCTTCAGGCGCGCGATCTCCGCGGTGAAGAGCCGCTGCCGCTCTCCGCCTGCGTCCGGCGTGACGTCGATCCAGCTCAAGGCCCCGTTCATCGCGAGCGCGAGGTGCGCCGTCGGGCGAATCGTACCGATGAGCGTGACGTTCGCTCCGCGGCCGACGCGTGAATTTACGAAATCGACCTCCTGCCCGACGTCGCCGTCGAGCACGATGTTGGACAACACGCCCGACGGGCTGATCTGAAACGTGTAGACGAGCCGCGTGTTCGACAGGTTCTTCCCGCCCGACTTCACCTTGTCGAACGCGAGTCGGACGCGAGCGAAAGAATTGAAGCGGCCGTCCATCCCTGCGCCCGGCGAGATCTCCCGGAAGATCAGGGCATGGTTCGTGTCTGCCGAGTAGTCCGCCTGCAGGAAAGTCCGCAGTCGCGAGAGGAACCCGGTCGGCCGGAAAGTGCGGCCGCCTTCGAAGTAGTTGCGCCGGTATCCCACCTGCGGCACGAACCCATCGTCCGCGCGAAAGCCGTCGCCGTAGTCGGAGTAGAGCGTGAACCAGTCCCAGTTCCGGTCGTTGTGGCCGTAGCGGATCTCGCCCGCGTGAGAGCTCATCTTGCGGCCGTCCCACTCCGAGGCGAGATCGGGCCGGTCCGGCGTCTTCGTGTCGGAGAGCAGCAGCTGCCCCGTCACGGTCTCGTGGTCGTTCGGCCGCCACTGAAAGTCCGGCCCGTAAACGCGGTTGTAGCCGCCGCCCTGGATCTCTCTGTCCGTGCCGAGGAAGCTCAAGAACGACTTGCCGATGTTGTGGCGCACGCGCCCGATGGCGACGGTCGAATCGAAGTCCTGGTCGGCGAAGCTCGAGGAGTTGGGGCCGGGGATGATCACGCTTCCGCCGCCGTGGTCGTGCGCGACGAGGACCGTGTACCCGGTGTCCCCGAACTTTCCGGTCGCGCGCGCGCCCCAGCGGGGTGACGTGATGCTCCGCGTGTACACGGCCTGAACGGGCGTCGAGAAGAGCTCGATCCCTTCGAGGAAGAACGGGCGCTTCTCCGGATAGAAGAGGGCGAACCGCTGATTGACTCCGATCTGCGCGACGTCCGATTCCACCTGGGAGAAATCGGGATTGAGCGTGGCGTCGATCGCCGTGTTCTCGTTGGGAATCCACTTCGTGTCGATGCCGCCGTCCCCCCGCACCGGTTTGTTGCGCAGCCCGCTCCCGTCGTCGCGCGGCACGGCCTCCTGCTTGAGGGTCCCGTAGGGCGCGACGACGATGTGCCCGCCGGAGGGGAGCTTCTCGAGCCCCGTCAGCGGGACGGCGTGGCAAATGAAGCAACTCGAGCCGCGCGGAAGCTTGGTCGTGAAGAACTGATAGCGGAACTCCCGGGGGTAGTTGCGGTACAGCATGATGGCCCAGGTCTGCGGGTCGCCTTTCGGGTACCGAAGCGAAGAGAAGGGAACCCGCATCTCGAGGATCCAGCCGTCCTTCGTGATTTTCGCGGCGGAGTCCCAGTAGAGGTCGGGCGAGCTGTCCTCTCCCGAGAAGTCGTCGCTGACGGCGTCGTACTGGATGCCTCGCGGATTGGCGAGGAGCAGGAGCCCCGTTCGCCCATCGTTGTGCGGGTTGATGATGATTCCGCCGTAATCGGTGTCCCCCGACACGTTGTCGCGGTCGGCGAAGGGCGCCCGGATCTTCAAAGGGTCCGGGTCGGAGAACTCGAACGCGGCGTAGAAGAACCGGTCGTCGTAGGTCAGGTACCCGACGCTCTTGATCTTCGCGGGCAGGTTGTCTCCCGGATTGGTCTCGAACCAGGTCTCGAGGCGGGTCGCGCCCTTCCAGCCCGGGTCGGACAGGTCCGCGTCGATCGTGATCGGGCCCGCGGCCCGCGTGATGTGGACGGGCGGCCCCTCTTCGCCATGGAGAGCGGTCGCCGCGAGCCAGAGGGCGAGCAGATAGAGGAGGATCAGCAAAGCGAGGTTTCGCCGCGCGCCCTTCGTCCCCCCCACGACCGTTAGACGTGCGCTTTCCATCGAAGTTAGCCGGGAGTACGAAAAAATTCGTACGAAGTTCTGGGGAGTGCGTCCGTGGAGGGCGAAGCTCGGCAGGCGGACGTTTTACCTCATCGCCTCCATGGGGGACAGCCGCGAGGCCCGTATGGCCGGGTACATCCCGAAGATGATCGCGAGCAGAAGCGCGATGCCCCACGCGACGGCGAGACCGACGGGATTGACCACCAGGCCGTAGGGGAACTTCGAGGACAGGGCCTTGCAGACGGCGGCGCCGAAAAAGGTCCCGACGGACGCGCCCACAGCCGCAAGCACGCACGCCTCGAGGAGGAACTGGACGAACACCTCGCCGTCCGATGCCCCCATCGCCTTGCGCAGGCCGATCTCGTAGCGGCGGTCCGAGAAGGAGATGAGCATCACGGAGAGCACGCCGACTCCGCCGACGAGGAGCACGGTGCCGGCGAGGCTCATGAGAACGACCGTCCAGCCGTGCATCTGGTTCAGGAAGTTCTGCCAGGAACGCGCGCCTTCCGCCTCGAGGTCCTGGACCTCGACGTCCTCGATCCCGTGGTGGGCCTCCCGGGTGCGGCCGAGGAGCATCGCCGAGACTTCGCCCATGTCGCGTTTGGCTTTGAGCTTCACCGACACGGCGGCGAGCTGGTGCGACGAGTCCATCCGGTCCATATAGGTTTCCAGGGGGATCTGCATGCCGTTCGCGTCGTACCAGTTCTCGTCGGAGAAGAGCTGGCCCGGGGCCTGGACGCCGACGACACGGAACGGAATTCCCTCGACGACGATGTCGCGGCCCACGGGGTCCGAGCCTCCGAACAGCTTTGCCGCGAGCGTCGCCCCGACGACGGCGACCGTCGAACGGCGGCGCTGGTCGTCCTCCGTCAAACCGCGCCCGAGCCCGATCGGACGGTTCATCAGTTTCGCGTACTCGTAGGTGACTCCCATGACGAAGAGGCGCTCGCTGCCACCCGCGATGCGTACCGCGGAGGTCTTCTGCGCGCGCGGGATGAACCCGATGACGCGGGGATCCGGTGCCGCGATGCGGGCGAGGTCCTCGTAACGGAGCCCGGGACTCATGGCGAATCGCTTCTGCTCCTCCGTCGTCTCGGGA
>DASQJK010000291.1:0-2549 GCA_035631095.1 Thermoanaerobaculia bacterium | reverse complement strand
GGCTTCGCGCGCGCCTCGCTCTCCAATCCCTCCGCTCCCGGTACGCTGCAGCTCATCCAGATCGGCCAGAAGTTCGTCCCCGGCGACAACGGCGGGCTGATCTTCATGGGCTGCGACTGCTACCAGGGGGCAAGCACAATGGACGCCGCGGAGGCGCCGGACGGGTCCTCGAGGATGATCTCCGACTGGGTCGCGACTTACCCCCCGAACGTCCTCAAGGGAATGGTCGTGACGACGACAGGCGGCGGTGCTCCCCAGTTCGGCGACCAGGTCAACATCAATCAGGTGGCTCTCGGCTCGACCGTCGCGGCGATCTATCACCCCGCGAGCGGCCGCTACTTCGGATATTTCCCCTCTAACAGCGGCCTGCAGATCGTCGATCTGACCAGCACGAACGGAAGCGTTCAGCCGGGCCTCGCGCTCCAGCCCACAGCCAACTTCCCGTGGTCGGGTGTCGGGGTCCTGAAGGCGGGTATCGTCTCGATCGGAGGGACCCCGCGCGCCATCCTCGCCGGATACATCGGGCCCACCCAGACCCTCCGCGTCGCGGAGATCTCTTCCGACGGAACCCCGGTCGAAAAGGCGAGCATTTCTTCGGGCGGCCCGAACGCGCTCTACCTCGCGAACGTCAACGGCAAGGCGTATCTCTTCTCCGCGGACAACGCGAGCGGCCTGAACGTGTACGAATACACGGGAAGCGCCTTGAATTTCGCGGGAAACATCCCGGGGTACTTCAACAACGTCATCGTCAAGGGAAACCCGGGCGGGAACTTCCCAGCGATCTTCCTTCATCGCACGATCCGGTCCGCGAACAACCCGAGCGACCCGCAGGACGGCATCGATATCTGGGACTCGAAGTGGCTCGCGGGAGGCTCGCCCGTGCGGGCGATCACAATTCCCCACCAGGGCGGCGCCGCTCCCACGGGCCGCGGCAACGCCATCGAGGCGGTCGTCACCGGATCGGGCGCTCAGATCGTCGCGCACCTCTACCGGCTGGCCACGACGAGCACTCCCGGCGGCGAGCACCTCCTGATCACGGACAACATCGACATTTCCTGCATCGCGGCCGACACGACGAGCCCGCCAACGTCGAACGCGAATTTCGTGAACCTCTCCGCCCAGTCGCGCTCCGGCGCGGAGGCGGGAACCAACTACTACGGCGACAAGGTCCAGTTTTCCGACAACTCGTCCACCGGCGTGCCGATCACTCGCGTCGACTGGGACCTCGTCACCGGCGGGACATTCGTGGCCGACGCGAGCGTAGGAACGGGCGTCTCCGTCACCGGCTACTATCCCTGCGACCCGTCGAGCGGCGCGGATTTCGCGGGCGGCGGCGGCGCGTGCAAGAACTCCGTCTTCGGAGCGGGCGCCCCGCCGGCGACGGCAAACTTCACCTTCGCGGAGCGCAGCACGAACGCCAACGGCGTCGCCCCGAACCCGCCTCCTGCGGGCGTCTTCTACTCTTCTCCGCTGGCGTTCAGGCAGCCGCAGATCGGGATCCTCGGCTACAACTCGACGACGAGCACCCTCTCCGTGCTCTCCGGAGGCAACGCGGCCGCGACGCCGACGCAGGGCAATACGGCGGAAGCGAGTTTCCAGTGGACCTTCAACCCCGGAAACGTCGCCCTCTCCGGGATGGTCGTCGCGGTCCCCACGGGAGCATCCACGTTCACGCTGCTCGTGACCTGGAAGGGCGGCTACAGCCAGAGTCTCACCGGCAACATCAACCAGACCGACCTCGTCCCCGAGTTCACGATGTCGCCCGCGTCGCCGCCGGGAGTCACGGTCAACGGAACGCTGACGGTGACGAACGCGATGCAGAAGTCGCCCGCGACGGTTCTGAACTCCGTCGACTATGCGATCTCGAGCGGCAGCTGCCCGGCGAGCCTGCCGGCGTATTCGCAGCTTCCCTCCACTTTCATCGGTACCGGCTCGGTTGGCGTGACGGCACCGTCGAGCGCCGGCCCTTACTGCCTGACGCTTCGGTACAACTACACGCCTCCGACGGGCGGGGCAACCTCGCAGTCGGTCTCTCACAACGTGACGGTGTCGATCCAGTCGAACGTCTCGCTCACGTGCGATCAGACCTCCGTTTCCGTCGGAGCCACTTTGACCTGCACGGCGGCGGGCGGCTCGGGCTCGGCGACGTACCGCTGGAACTGGGGCGACGACTTCCCACCGACGTTCACGGCCGGACCGAACCCGAGCTCCCACGTCTACACCTCGCCCGGCGGACGCACCGTGACCGTATCGATGACGGACGGCGGAACCCCGGTCACGGCGAACTTCGCGGTGAACGTCACCGGCGGAAGCAGCGGAGGCGGGCTCACGGCGTCGATCAACGGACCTTCGAGCGGGTCGATCGGCTCCCCGGTCTTCTTCTCGGCGAACCCGAGCGGCGGCAGCGGGAGTTACACGTACGCCTGGGCCTGCGACTACACCGTTCTCGGCGGCTCTTCGCAGTTCGTCGCGGGTCAGCAGACGACCTCCTGCACATACAACAGCAACGGCACCCGCGTAGTCGCCGTGCGAGTCTCCGACGCGAGCAG
>DASQJK010000290.1:0-12046 GCA_035631095.1 Thermoanaerobaculia bacterium | reverse complement strand
AGACGACCTGCTCGACGTCGAGGCCGATGCGGCGACCCTCGGAAAAGGCGCGGGCAAGGACGCGGCCGCGGGCAAGGCCACGTTCCCGGCGATCTGGGGAGTCGAGCGCTCGCGAGCGAAGCTGTCGGAAGAGATCGAGTCGGCCATCGAGGCCGTCCGGTTCCTTCCGGAGCGCGGAGGAAGGCTTCCGGATCTCGCGCGGTACGTCGAGGAGAGGAAGAAGTAGCGGGATCGAGGCCGTGGTCCGTAGTCCCTAGTCCGTAGTCGGTAGTCGGTAGTCGGTAGTCGGTAGTCGGCTATTCTCGGCTTCGTGCGCGCGTTTGTTCAGACGGAGGTCGGGCACTTCGAGGAGCGCGACGTGCCCGCTCCGGAGCCGGCGCCCGGAGAGGCGGTTCTTCGAGTGACGACTGCGCTCACCTGCGGCACGGACTTGAAGCTCCTTTCCCGAGGGCACGCGCGCATCGCGCTTCCCGTAACGATGGGGCACGAGGCGTGCGGAGAAGTCGTCGCAGTCGGAACGGGTGTCGACCGGCAGCTTCTTGGCGCGCGCGTGGTTCCCGGCGTCACGGGGCCGTGCGGCGCGTGCGACACGTGCCGGGCGGGGCGTGAGAATCTCTGCTCGTCCGGCCACGGCGACCGCACGTGGGGCGCTTTTGCGGAGCTCATTCGCATCCCCGCCGGGGTCGTGTCGCGCAATCTCCACACAGTCCCCGGTACCGTTTCCGACGAGACGGCGGCGTTTCTCGATCCGCTCGCTTCGGTCGTCCACGGCTGGTCCCGTCTCGGCGAGCTCGCGCCCGGGGCGAGGGTCCTCGTCGCGGGCACCGGCGCGCTCGCGTTTCTCTGGGCCGCGACCGCGAAGGCCCGCCGTGTCGATGTCGCCATCGGGGGGCGCCGGCTCGAACGGGCCGCCCTGGCTCACCACTACGGCGCCGCGTTCGTCGAGCTCTCCCGATTCGACGACCTGCGCGGCCGCTTCGAAGCGGCGGTGGATGCCACCGGAGACCCCGGCGTCTGGTCGCTACTCACCGAAGCGGTGCGTCCGGGCGGGCGCGTCGTGCTCTTTGGCGGGTGTGCCCCTGGAGCGGCGGCTACCTTCGACGCCGCGAGGCTCCATTACGGCGAGATTTCGCTGATCGGCGCTTTCCACTCGACGCCGGCCGAGGCCGCCGAGGCGCTCGCGTTGATGGCTTCGGGCGCCGTCGATCCTTCACCCCTGATCTCGGGACGTGGCGACCTGGGCGACCTCCCGAAATTTCTCGAGGCGCAGGCCCGGGGCGACGGCGTGCGGTACGCCGTGTCTCCTGCCCTTCGTCTCGCGGCATGAAAGCGGTCCGGCTCTCCTCCGCCGGCTCCGTCGAGGTGGTGGAAGTGCCGCGGCCGGTCGCGACGCCGGGCGACGCGATCATCCAGATGAGCGCGTCCGGGATTTGCGGCTCGGACCTCCTCGACTGGTACGTCGCGCGGAAGGCGGGCACGATCCTGGGACACGAGATCGCGGGCGAGATCGTCGAGGTCGGCCCGGGGGTGCAGGATTTCGCGCCCGGCGACCGGGTCGTCCCCCACCACCACGCCCCTTGCCTCGAGTGCGGCTTCTGCCTGACGGGGCGCTACGTGCATTGCCTCGAGTGGCGCGCCTCGCGTCTCGACCCGGGAGGCTTCGCCGAGCTCGTGCGCATTCCCGCCGGCAATCTCTCGCGCGACACGCGCCGCATCCCGGATGGCGTTTCCGACGAAGCGGCGAGCTTCACGGAGCCGCTCGCGACCGTCGTCAAGGCGCTCGACCGGGGACGTCTTCCCCCCGGCGGCTCGGTGCTCGTCGTCGGTCTCGGCTCGGCGGGCCAGCTCGCGGTCCGGCTCGCGAAAGCGCGGGGCGCGGGGCGTATCGTGGCAGCCGACCGGGTCTCCTCGCGGATCGCCCTCGCGCTCGCCTCCGGCGCGGCGGACGCGATCGACGTATCGAAGGAGTCGATCGGCGCGGGAGCGCGCCGGACCTCCGAGGACCGCGGTTTCGACCTCGTCTTCGCTGGCCCCGGCAAGTCCGCGGCCATCAAGGAGGCCGCCGAGGCGGTCTCGCCGGGAGGAACGCTGCTCGTGTTCACAATGACACCCCCGGGCGAAGAGCTGACGGTGGCTCCCTTCGACCTCTACTTCCGCGAGATCTCCGTCGTGCCTTCCTACTCCTGCGGACCGGAGGACACGCGTCAGGCGCTCGAGCTGATCGCGTCCGGGCGGGTTCCCGTCGATGACCTCGTCACGCACCGGTTTCCGATCTCGAGTGCGGTCGAGGCCTTCGCGCGGGCGCGAAATCCCGACGGGTCGGTCAAGGTGATGATCGTGCGCGACCCGGAGCGCAACCGCGAGACGCAGGAGCAGACGGCGGTCGGGCCGCGCCGGTCCCGCTGAGGGGCTGAGGGGAAACGCCCAGGCCGTCATGGCGCGCCAGAGACTCGACCTTCTCCTCGTGGCGCGCGGTCTCGCGCCGACTCGCGAGAAGGCGCAGGGGCTCATCCTCGCAGGGCTCGTGGAGGTCGACGGACGGCGCAGCGAAAAGGCGGGCGCTCCGGTCTCGGAGGACGCGGACGTCCGCGTCGGCGGACCGCTGCACCCGTACGTCTCGCGCGGAGGAATCAAGCTCGCGGCCGCTCTCGACGCGTTCGCGATCGACCCGCGCGGGCTCGTGTGCGCCGACATCGGCGCCTCGACCGGCGGCTTCACCGACTGCCTTCTTCAGCGCGGCGCGGCTCGCGTGTACGCCGTGGATGTGGGTTACGGACAGCTCGACGCCGGCCTCCGCGGCGATCCGCGTGTCGTCGTTCTCGAGAAGGTGAATGCGCGAGCGCTCTCGGAAGTCCATCTACCCGAACCCGTGGCGCTCGCGGCGGTCGACCTCTCCTTCATCTCCGTGCGCAAGGTGCTCCCCGCGCTCATCCCGAGGCTCGCGCCCGTGGCGGCGGTCGTCGTGCTCGTCAAGCCGCAGTTCGAGGCGGGCCGCTCCGAGGTCGGTAAGGGAGGAATCGTGCGCGATCCGGCGATCCGGGAGCGCGTCGTTCGCGAGGTCGGCGAGTTCGCCGCCGGCATCGGGCTCGCGATCGTCGGAGTGGTTCCGTCCCCGATCCGTGGAGCCCGCGGCAACCAGGAGTACGTCGCGGTGTACCGGGTGCCATAAATCCCTCGCGCTCCGCCTGTTGCCGGCGCGAAATTCTCCAAGCGGCGGCGAGAAAATTCTAAGATGCTGGATATGAAGGGTTCCCGCGTCCGGCGGCGGTTCCGGCGGGTCGGGATCGTGGCCAAGATCGCCTCGGCGGAGGCGCTCGGTCTGGCGCGATCCCTCGACCGCGCGCTCAAGCGCCGGGAGCTCGAGATCGTCTACGACGAGCAGACCGCGGCGGCACTCGGCCGCTCGGAGTCCGTCCCGCGGGAGGCGATCGCCCGCCGCTGCGACCTCGTCCTGGTCGCGGGAGGCGACGGGACGCTCCTGTCGGTGGCGCGGGATGCGCCGCGGACGACCCCCGTCCTCGGCATCAACGTCGGGCTCGTGGGCTTCCTGGCCGGCCTGCGCCGGGAAGAGGCGCTCACGAGGCTGGACGAGGTCCTCGCCGGGGAGTTCCGCGAAGACCGGCGGGGACGCCTCGAGGTGACGGTGCCCTCGGGTCCGCACGCGGGGAAATACCGCGCTTTGAACGACGCCGTGTTGAACAAGGAAGCGATGGCCCGGATCTCCACGTTCTCGCTTTCCGTGGGCGGGCGGCCGATCGCGACTTTCCGAGGAGACGGGGTCATCGTCGCGACGCCGACGGGATCGACGGCCTACAACCTTTCGGCAGGCGGCCCGATTCTCGCTCCCTCTCTCGATGCCGTGGTCGTCACCCCCATCTGCCCGCACACGCTGTCGCAGCGCCCTCTGGTGGTCCCCGACCGCTCGACCGTGGGCCTCTCGGTCGTGGACCGGGGAAGGCGTGACGGCGTCTATCTCACCCTGGACGGCCAGGAAGGTTTTCCGATTCCCGCCGGCCTGACGCTGGAAGTCCGGCAAAGCGATTCCCCGGTGACGCTCCTGAGGCCGCCGGAGTCCGACCACTTCCAGAAGCTGGTCGAGAAGCTCAACTGGGGCCTCTGAGTGGGGGCTGACTGAGCCGTTTCCGGCAGACCGAGGGCGTCGAGGCGCACCACATATCCGCCACGCGGCTGTGGGGCATCGTTCTGCTCTTCCTCGTCCTCTCCTCCTACGCCGTCTGGAGATCGGAGCGTTTCCAGAACCTGATCCAGGGCGTTTCTCAGTCCCGTCTGACCGCGGCGCTGGGGCGCCCCGTCACCTTCCAGACGGTCGAGTTCCGGGTCTTCCCGCCTTCTCTCCGGCTGGCGAACGTCCGCGTCGCCAACGACCCGCGCCTGAAGGGCGAAGTTCTCTTCGCGGAGGAAGTCTCGATCGGAGGCGGAGTCTCCCTGGTCGGTCAGGAGCTGCGCCTCGGCCGGATTCGCGCCGTGCGGCCGCGCATCGCGCTGGTGCAGTTCGACGACGGGACCTGGAACCTTCCGCCCGGGCTCACCGGGTCCGCGAAGAAGGGCGGGGGCGGAGTGAAGGTGAAAGTGGGTTCGATCCTCGTCCAGGAGGGCCTCTTCGAATTCGAAGGACGGCAGATCCACGTCGACGGCCGGTTCGAGGATTTCGCGGCCGAGCTCGTCGCGATTTCCGACGAACGCTACCGCGGCACGCTCGTCTCCCGCCGGGCGACGCTCCGGCTTCCGGGGGCGGAGCCGCTCGTTGCCGGTGTCTCGGCGCGCTTCCGTCTCGACCCGGAGTCCGGGGCCAATCTCGACGACCTCCGCCTGGAGGGGCGCTTCGGACGGCTGCGGGCGACGGGCGCGCTCGAAAAGGCGGGACGGACGACAGCCGTGCTGCAGGCGAACGCCGACGTCTCGATCGAAGAGGTCGAGCGTGTCTTCCACGTCGACCTCGGATTCCAGGGACGGGCATCTCTGCGGGCGCTGCTCGAGATTCCCCGTTCCGGTGGATTCCGGGTCGCGGGGCGGCTGGAGGCTCCGAAGGTGCGCGCAGATCCGTTCACCCTCGAGGACATCGCGGCGACGGTCACGGCCACTCCCGAAGCGCTCGTCGCCGAAATCGAGCGCGCGAGTTATTCGGGCGGTCACGTCACGGGAACGTTCCGGATCGCGAACCTCACTTCGAAGCCGCAGCCGATGACACTCGCGCTCGAGGGGCAGGGAGTCTCGGTAGAGCGATTCTTCGGCGATATCGGACTGCCCGGAACCGGGCTGTCTTCCAGCGCCACCGTCGCCGTGGGACTGCGCTGGGGCGAGGCCGGGATCACGCATGCGAGCGGAGGCGGTTCCCTGCGGCTCCACCCCGGCGCCGCGTCTTCCCTCGTGCGGGGCCGCTTCGGGGTTCCCACCGGGGGAGGCGGGCCCGTTTCGATCGTCGACGGGCGCATCGGTCTCGAAGGAGCGGAATTCCAATTCCCCCAGTCGAGCCTCGCTCTGACGGGAGGGATTCGCATCGGGCACTGGCAGCCCGATTTCGACCTGAAGCTGCGCTCCCGGGATCTCGCGGAAGTCGACCGCCTCTTTCAGAACTTTCTCGCCGCGGGCGGGAGCAAGCCTGAGGCGCTCGGGCTCGGCGGTTCCGGTGAAGTGTCGGGGCACCTCTCCGGCCGCTGGACGGAGCCGGACGCGGCGGTGCAGGTCAGCGCCGAGGAGACTCGTTACGGCGGCGTGCTCCTCGGCAGCGTGCGCGGAACGGTCGAGATGCACGGGGGAGCGTTCTTCTTCCGCCCGCTCCGGATTTACGACGGCGACGCGACGTTGTCGCTCGAAGGAACGGCGCGCTACCAGGTGGTGCCCGGTCGCCCGCGCTTCGATCTGGCGGTTTCCGCAAACGCCTATCCGCTGTCCCGCATCCTCGAGTACCTCGATTTCCACTATCCGGTCGAGGCGAAGGTCTCCGGGGCGTTTCCGGTGTCGGGCTCGCCGGAGGCGCTTTCAGGCGGGGGCCCGCTGCGGCTGACGGACGCGACGCTCTGGGGCCAGAAGGTCTCTCTCGCGACAGCTCGCATCGTGTTCACGCCCGGCCGCGTTGCCGTGGAGGACCTGCGCGCCGCGGTCGGCTCCGGCATGATCGGAGGCCGGGCGGCTCTCGCCGTGCGCGAGAAGACGTTCGAGGCCAGGTTGGCGGGCGACGCGATTCCGCTCGAAGCGGTTCAAGCGCTCCAGCAGGCGTCGAAACAGGTCACCGGCAAGCTTTCCTTCGAGCTCTCCGGCGGCGGCTCTTTCGACAGGCCCGACCTCAAGGCGACCGCGTCGATCTCCGATGCCGCCCTCTTCGGGCACCCCGTGCCGGACGGCCGCGAGCCGCGCCTGGAGCTGACGATGGCAAAAGGCGTGCTCGACGCCACCGCGTCCGTTCCGGACCGCTGGACCATTCGCGCGAGCGGCGATCTCTTCGCGCGGCCGGCGCGCATGGACGTGAGCCTCGACGCACCCGACCTGAACGCCTTTCTCCTCATGACCCCCCTTTCGCCGACGGAGGGGCGGGGAGGCGCCCTTGCGCTCAACGGAACGCTCGTCCTTCCCGAAAAGGTGGGGGAGCTGCCGAGCGGCTCCTTCACCGTCACGCGGGCGCGCCTGGATCTCCCGGATCGGCCCGGCATCCTCGCGACGTCGGGCGCGGTCAAGGTGGACCTGGCGCGCGGGCGGCTGACGTTCCAGCAGTTCCAGGCGTCCGGCGAGGGCACGTCGCTCCGCGCCGGCGGCGTGATCGACCTCGGCGCTTCGCCGCGGCGTCTGGACCTTGCGGTGTCCGGCACCGTCGACGCCGCTCTGCTCGCCCTGCAGATTCCGGACCTGGGCGTCACCGGAAAAATCGTCCTCGACCTGCGGGGCACCGGCACACTCGACTCGCCCTCCGTCACCGGCACGGCGCGGATCGAGAACGCGCGGTACCGCGTCGCGAGCCTTTCGCAGATCCTCGACGAGATCGACGCGACCCTGACCTTCCAGGGATCGCGCGCGGACCTGGAAGGACGCGCGAAATTCGGGGGAGGCGAGGTGTTCGCGTCGGGAAGCCTGCGCATGGAATCCGTGGCCCTCAAGGATTTCCGCGTCGCGGTCCAGGCGCGGCGGGTCGCTCTGCGATACCCGCAGGACCTGAGACTGCAGGTCGACGCCGATCTGGTCGCCACGGGGAACGGCACACGCAACGACATCCGCGGCGAGGTGACTCTTCTGCGCGGCACGTACTCCCGCGACTTCGAAGTCACGCTCACGGACCTGCTCGTTCGAAGCCGGCCGTCCGGCTTCGCGGCGCGCGAGCCGTGGAAAGAGAGGACGTCCCTCGAGGTGCGGATCGTCTCGTCCGCGGCTCTCGAGGTGCGAAACAACCTCGCCCGGCTGACCGCGACCGTGGACCTGCTCGCACGCGGAACGGTCGCCGACCCCTCCGTCACCGGGCAGATTCTCCTCGACGAAGGAGGCCGGGTGACGTTCCGGGACGTGCGGTACTCGATCGAGTCGGGGACCATCACCTTTGCGAGCGCGCACGGATTCACGCCCATCCTCGACATCCGGGCTCGCGCCGAGGTGAAGGGCTACGACCTCATCGTGAACCTCGTCGGCACGTGGCCGCGGATCCAGACGAGCTTTTCCTCGGATCCGCCGCTGCCGGACGAGACGATCTTCAGCCTTCTCCTGACGGGGTCGACGCCCACGAGAACCACGACGGACACGACGAGCGAATCGATCGTGTCCGCGGGCGCTTCGCTCGCGGCCGGCGCCGCCGCGAGCACCATCACCCGGCCGACGCAGCGCCTCTTCAAGCTCGACCGGTTCCAGATCGATCCGGTCTTCACCGGCGGGCAGCTTTCGGAAATCCGCTCGACGCTCGGCAAGCAGATCGCGCCGAACCTCTTCGTGACGTACTCCCAGTCGCTCGATACTTCGAAGCCGCCGATCGTCCAGATCGAGTGGCAGGTGACCAACACGGTCGTGCTCCGCGCCGGGCGGGATGAGAACGGCGTGTACCTCGTAGACGTGCGGCGCCGGACGAGGTACTGAGCTTGTTCGGCGCCGGGGCCGGCCGGGGGCGCGCCGCGCGGGCCCTGCTCTTCTTCGCGTGCGCGGCGGCGTTCGCGGGAGCGTCCGGGGGACAGGAGCCTCTGCCTGCGGATCTCGGCCGCAACGTCGTGTCCGTTGCCTATACGAGCGACGGTCCGGTCGATTCGGCCGAGATCGCCCGGCTGCTCGACATCCGGGTCGGTCAGCCTCTGACCGACAAGGTGACCTCCGGCACGATCCGGAACCTCTTCGCCACCGGGCGCTTTTCGAACGTCGAGATCGAAGCGACGCCGGCGGCGGACGGCGTGGCCGTCGTCGTGCACCTCTTTCGCTCGTACCGGATCAAGCCGCTGCGCTTCGCGCACGCGCCCCTCGCCCGAGACGAGCTCGCCCGCACCGTCGGCTTCTCCGAGGGCTCCGTCTTCGATTCCGACGACGTCAAGGAGGGCGCGCTCGCGATCAAGCGGCGCCTGGAGGCGGAGGGCTATCTCGACTCACAGGTCACGCCGGAGGTCACCTTCGACAGCACGAAGTTCGACGCGCGCGTCGTGTACCGCGTCGCCCCCGGCAAGGTCGCGCCCGTGGCTCCCGCGTTCTTCGACGGCGACACGAAGCCGTTCACGGCCGAGGACCTCCGCGCAAGGCTGAAGCTGAAGCCCGGCAAGCGCTACCGCGAAGCGAAGGCGCGGTCGGATGCCACCCGCCTGATCTCGTACCTTCAGAAGCAGGGCCGCCTCCGCGGTACGGCCGAGCTCATAGCGGCGCAGCCCACCGACGACGGGCGCATCATGCCGGTCTAC
The DNA here is from genome assembly GCA_035631095.1 of Thermoanaerobaculia bacterium. Classification (GTDB taxonomy): domain Bacteria; phylum Acidobacteriota; class Thermoanaerobaculia; order UBA5066; family Gp7-AA6; genus JALYUA01. The sequence continues at coordinate 3,176 of DASQJK010000290.1, read as the reverse complement.
CGGATCGCCGTGGGGCCGCACGTCATTTTCGAAGCCACGGGCATCAAGCAGAAGAAGGTCGAGTCGGAGTTCCGCGTTCTTCTCGAAGGGCAGGTCTTTGACGAGGACCTGGTCCTCCAGTACGTCGAGAACAAGCGGCGCGATCTTCAGTCGCAGGGTTTCTATCGCGCTCGAGTCGAGTACTCGATCGCCGAGTCTCCGGACACGTACGCGGTGCGGATCCTCGTCGATCCGGGGCCGCACCTCGAAGTCGAGAAGATCGCCTTTCGTGGCAATGCCTCGGTCCCGGCGGAGACGCTGCGGGGGCTCATGGGGACGCGCAAACGCGGCCTCCCGTTTCTCCAGCCGGGGCACCTCGTGCAGGAGGAGCTCGACGAGGACCTGTCGGCGATCCTCGGGTATTACCAGCTCCACGGCTGGGTCGCCGCGAAAGTGAACCGCCCGGTCGTCACGGAGGGCTCGAAGCCGAACCGCCTCGTCCTGACGATCCCGATCGAAGAGGGCGCGCGCGCCAGCGTTCGGTCCCGCCGGATCGAGGGCCTGGAGCACCGAGACATGGCGCCCGTCGACCGCTCGCTTCGAGTCCAGGTCGGCAAACCGTACAACCCGGAGCTCGTCCGGGAGGACGTCACGAGCATGCAGACGGAGCTGCGGGACCACGGCTGGGGCGAGGCGGTCGTTCGGGCCGAGACGCAGCTCTCTTCCGACGGGACCGGCGCCGATCTCGTCTACCGCGTCGACGAGGGGCTTCGCTCTTTTTTCGGCAAGACGATCATCCGGGGAAACAGCCGGACGGATACGGCGCGCGTGCGCCGACTCGTGACGTGGCAGGAAAACCGTCCGTACTCCGAGTCCGAGCTTCTCGACACCCAGCGCAACCTGTCGCGCGCCGGCGTGTTCCGGCGCGTCGAGATCCGACCGCAACCCGCCGACCCGGAGAACCGCACGCGGAACGTGTACGTGGAGCTCGAGGAAGGCCGGCCCCTCTCCCTCCTCTACGGAGCCGGGTATCAGTACGCGCCCGACGCGACGGAGAACCAGAACGATCCGTTCATCGTGGGAGGTATCTCCTACAACAACCTGTTCGGCCGGATGCTGTCGGCCGGTCTCGAAGGACAGGTGTCGATCTCCGGCCGTTACAGGCTGCAGCTCTCCTTCCGCGACCCCTATTTCTTCGGCCGCGATGTCGTCCTGTCGTCGTTCTTCTTCGCGACGCGCGAGCCCATCCAGGACGTCGACATCGACCGCCTGGGCTTCGTGAACGAGCTGTCCCATTATTTCGGCAAGTACCTTCGCGGATCCTTTCGCGCCGAGTACCAGCGCATCCGGCCCGTCAACCCGCAGAACCTGTCCGCGATCGAACAGAGTGACTTCCCGCGATTCGACCAGCCCATCGAGGAAGCGACGGTCGGGCCCACGGCGTTCTACGACCGGCGCGACGACATCATCGATCCGCACCGCGGCTATTACACGAGCGCGGCGATCAAGTACGCCTTTCCTCTCTTCCAGGCGGAGGCGCGCTACACGAAGTTCTCGACGCAGATCGCCGGATTCCGGCCCGTCGGGAAAGCCGTCGTTGCGGCCTCGGCGCGCTTCGGGGGGATCTTCCCGTACGGCCCTTCGGACATCCAGGTGCCGATCGCGGAGCGCTTCTTCGCGGGAGGCGAGTCGACGGGCCGCGGCTTCCAGCGGGATCTCCTGGGGATACCGGGGCAGACGGTCGATTACGACACGCGGGCGACGCTCCACCATGGCACCGGCGACGGTTCCTGCACCGGGCGGTTCCCGGACCTGAAGGCGTACGACTGCAACGCGGGGCCCCACATCATCGGAGGAAACGGCTTCTTCGCGTTCAACGCCGAGTACCGGTATCCGATCTTCGGCGGGCTCGGAGGGACGGTCTTCTACGACCTCGCGCAGGTTTGGAAGACGTTCTCCGACGTCAATCTCCGCCTCGAAGGGGAGCGGGGCCTCCGCCAGACGGTGGGAGTGGGGCTGCACTACATGACGCCGATCGGGCCGCTTCGCGCCGAGTTCGGTTACCCGCTCTCTCCCAAGACGATCTCTTACGACGTCGTGACGAGGAATGAGACAGGCGAGCGCGTGATCCTGGGGCCGGGAGGGCGGATCAAGGAGCACGGGCGCTTCGTGCTCACGATCGGATATCCGTTCTGATCGAGACGGGCTCCGGGGCTTCCGCTCCCGTGCCGCGCGCCTCCGCGTTCTCATCGAGTCTTTCGTACCGTCCCGAAATCGACGGCCTGAGGGGGGTCGCCGTCGTTCTCGTCGTCCTCTTCCATGCGGGCTTCGGATGTCCCGGCGGATACGTCGGAGTGGACGTCTTCTTCGTCATCTCCGGATTTCTGATCACCTCGCTCATCTGGAAGGATCTGGAGGGCGAACGCTTCACCTTCGCGCGGTTCTGGGAGCGGCGCGCCCGCCGGATCGTCCCGGCGCTCGTGGCCGTCGTGGCGGCGACTCTCTTCGCGGGATGGTTCCTGCTCCTCCCGGCTGACTACGAGAGACTCGGCCGCTCCGCGGCGTCGCAAGCCGTCTTTGCGGCGAACGTCCACTTCTGGCTGACCGGGGGCTACTTCGCGCCCGCGGCCGCCGAGCAGCCTCTTCTCCACACCTGGTCTCTGGCGCTGGAGGAGCAGTTCTACTGGATCGTTCCGGTCGCTCTCTTCCTCGTTTTCGGCGCACGACGCTTCGAGCGCAGGCGCTCGAGCATGATCCTGGCCGCCATCGGCTGCGGGATCGTCTCGAGCTTCACGCTGAGCGTCTGGGGCGTCGCACATCACCCGTCGGCCGCCTTCTACCTTCTCCCCACGCGCGCGTGGGAGCTCCTCCTGGGATCCCTGGTCGCCTTTCTCCCGATGCGTTCGCAGCCATCGCAGGGGCGCGCGGTCCGCGAGCTCGCGGCGATCGGAGGCGTCGCGCTCATCCTGCTCGCCGCGTTCGGTTACCGGGCCACGACGCCCTTCCCGGGCGCCGCGGCGCTCGCGCCGTGCCTGGGGGCGGCTCTCTGGATCCGGTCGAACGGCCGGGAAACGAGCGCGAGCCCGGCGCCGACGCTCGCCGGGTCCGTGCTCTCCCGGCCGCTGCCCGTTTTCGTCGGGCTCGCTTCGTACTCTCTCTACCTGTGGCACTGGCCGTTCCTGGCTTTCGCTCGATAT
>DASQJK010000289.1:0-10993 GCA_035631095.1 Thermoanaerobaculia bacterium | reverse complement strand
ATCCCTGCGAGCCGTATCCCTGCGAGCCGTATCCACCCTGTGAGCCCTGCGAGCCCTGCGAGCCGTAGTTGCCCTGCGAGCCGCCCTGCGAGCCGTAGCTGCCCGAGCCGTACCCGCCGCTCTGCGAGCCGTAGCCCTGAGAGCCCTGGGAGCCGTAGCCCTGCGAGCCGTATCCGCCGCCTTGGGATCCGTATCCACCTTGGGAGCCGTACGACTGAGAGCCGCCGTAGCCCTGCGAACCCGAGCCATGCCCGCCCTGCGATCCAAACCCCTGGGATCCCTGCGAGCCGTATCCCTGGGAGCCTTGTGATCCGTAGCCCTGCGAGCCTTGAGAGCCGTAGCCCTGTGAGCCGTGGGATCCGTAGCCCTGGGAGCCCTGGGATCCGTAGCCTTGAGACCCCTGAGAGCCGGAGCCTTGTGAGCCGTAGCTCTGAGAGCCGCCGAATCCCTGCGAGCTTCCCTGCGACCCATAGTTCTGTGAGCCGCCGTAACCGCCCTGCGACCCGTATCCGCCCTGCTGGGAGCCGTAGCCCTGGGAGCCGCCGTAACCCTGCGAGCCGTACGAGCCCTGCGAGCTCGAACCGTAACCCTGAGAGCTCTGCGACGGGCTCCAGTTCTGCGATCCGCCGTAACCGCCCGTCGATCCCGACCCCTGGGTGCTCTGCGAGCCCCAGTTCTGAGAGCCGGTCTGCTGCGAAGAACCTCCGCGCTCACGATCCTCGCGATTGCGGTCCTCGTCGCGGTCCCGGCCAAAGCCGAATCCTTGATCCGCCATGTCTCCTCCTTTCGGTTGTGCCGGCTTTTTCCGTGATGGTCGAGGCGGGATGAATTCAGACCGGACTCACGAAAAAAGTTGCAACAAATGTGCCGGTGGAGACGGGGTTTTCAGGAGCTCGCGCGGCGAGAAGCGACGCGAATCCGGTTGTCGACTTCGCGGACTCCGCGGCAGGATTCGACGACGCGCTCCGCGCGGCGCTTTGTCTCGCGATCCGGTGCGGTGCCCTGAAGAGTGACCACGCCGCGCTCGACGAGCACCTCGATGTCGCTCGCGTCGATCCACTCGTCTTCCATCAAACGATCGCTGACGTCCTCGCGGATCCGCTGGTCGCTCCGCCCTCCGCCGCGCGGCCCGCGGCCCGCGTAGCTGACGGGCTCGCGCACTTCGGGAGAGCCCGCGAGCCCTCCACCGAAACGCCCCGTGCGCCAGATCTCGTTGTGTCCGCCCTGCCACCCGCCGCCCCACCCGTAGCCCTGCGGACCGCCGCCGGAATTCTGCAGTCCCCATCCGACGCCCCACGTCCCGAATCCCTCCCGATACGAGCCGCGCCACCGGGCTCCCATCAACGGATCGGGATTGCGCAGATCCTCGGCGCGCCGAGGTCCGCCGCCCTTACCCGTCCTTTCAAACTCGATGTCCGAGAGCGAAAGCCTCGCCCAATCCTCATCGGCCATTGACCCACCTCCCCAAAAAAAGCGTGCAACCCATATGCCGGGGGTCAGTCGCGCAAACGCGCAAAAGGGGTCAGTCGCGCAAACGCGCATTCGCTCGCGACAAACAGGAGAAAGAGAAGAGGGCGACCACGCGGTCGCGCCGCGGAGAAAATGCCACGCCGCCTACGACTCGAAGCCAGCGGGTGCCTCTACCATGTCGTTGCGCGAGGCAACGAGCGCCGCGACGTGTTCCTCGACGACGCCGATCGCCGTGAGTACCTCCGCCGTCTGGCCGACTACCGCGAGCGATTCCGATTCGAGCTTCTCGCGTATTGCCTGATGCGAAACCACGTCCATCTTGCGATCCGAAGAGGCCCGGTCACTGTCGGGACGATCATGCACGCACTGCAGTCGAGCTACACGCAGTGGTTTAACCGTCGTCACGATCGAGTGGGGCACCTCTTTCAAGGCCGCTACCACGCCGCCCTCGTCGACCACGACCGTTATCTGCTCGCACTGCTCCGCTACATACATCTCAATCCCGTCGCCGCCGGCATCTGCAGGCTTCCAGAACAGTACGTCTGGTCGAGCGCCGGGGCATTCGTGAGAAATGATCCGCCGGAGTGGTTGGACCGCGATTCGTGCCTGGCGCTTCTCGGAGGAACGCGATTGGCGGCGCTGAAGGCATATCGCGCCGCATTCGAGTCCACGTCGATGCGAGCCATGCCGCGCTCCGATGGGGTCCCGGTCGTGGGCGATGTCGCTTTCGCGATCCAGGCGATCGCATCCTCGGGAAAATACCCGCTTCTCCTGGGCATGAAAGTCGGTGACCTCGCTGAGGTATTTCGCGGCGACCGGTACCTCGGTCCGGGAGCTTTCCAGGGTCGCGGCTCAACGACGAATCGGAACCGCGCGATCGCTGCCTACGTCTTCCGGTCCGAGTGCGCCGGTTCGGTTCGCCAGGCGGCGGCGTTCTTCCGTTGCAATCCGTCGAGCCTCACGAGGCATGTGCGTGCGCTCGAAACGGAACTTCGCGAGAAATCGTCCCGACTGACCTGGATGACGCGACTCATTGAAGAGGTCGTCCGGTCGGCGAGGAAGCGCAGGCAGGGGGCATCTGCTGACGAGATTTGCGCGGATGCGCGACTGACCCCTTTTGCGCGAATGCGCGACTGACCCCTTTTTAGAGGGTGCGGTGCCAGGATTCGGCGGGCTGTTTCCAGACGGTGGTGCCGCAGAAGCGGTCGCCCTCCGGGCAGACGGGGCGGACCTGGGCCCGGTGGCGCAGGGTGCACGGGGGGAGGAGCCACGGCGCGATTCGCGGGTTCACTTCTCGGATCTGAAGCGCTTCGTCCAGAGACGCGCGCCAGATTTCTTCCTGCGCGTTGTAGCAGAGGCGCATCGCGAATTTGTGGTGCAGGTTCAGAAGGTCCGCCGACTCCGTGAACCGGATCGAAACCGCGTTCGGCAGGAGGTACGCAGCGTACTCATCCGCCACGCCGCGTGATCGAAGGAGCCCGATACCCTCCCACGTCTCGTCCATCGTGCGTCGGTAGAGCTCCGCGGCTTCCGGAATCTCCGGCACAAGCATCGGGACGACGTAGTCGGGCTCGTCGGTCAGATACGCGCGCAGCGCCGGCCGCGACGCCGGAGTCATCCGGTGCCGCTGATCCTGGCTGTCGGCCGTGTGAGAGAGCTTCTTGCGAAACGTGTAGGAAGGATGGAACAGCGCGCGCGAAAGTTTTCCGTGCGTCGTCAAGGTGAGAGTTTCCCCGAGCAGGGGATTCTCCGCGGGATCGAGCACGCGGCGGATCGCGTCTGCGTCGGACAGCGCCGCGCGGGGGAGGCCGAGGATCTCGCGGACGGCGGAGGCGAGGACCTCCTCGTTGTTCGCTTTCCAGTCGACGAGGCGCGAGACGCGGCCGGAAAGCTCGCGGTCGAACTCCTCGCGAAATTCGCGCGATGCCGCGGAGGCCGCTGAGGCGGCGGCGTTCTCGCGCTGCGTTTCGAACAGCGCCCACTCGGCCGTTTCTTCCAGAGGGATCGGGTCCTCGAGGACGGCCCGGTAGAGCGGGTCGTGCCGCAGGACTTCCTCGACCATCTTCCCGACGACCTCTCTCTGTTCCGTCGGCGCGTCGAAGGTCTCGCAGAGACGCCAGTATCGGAACAGCGTGACTCCGGAGACCGTGTGGTACAGGTACGCGAAGGTGGCGACGGGGAGCACGTAACGCGCGATCTCCTGCGCGCGCTTCTGCACCGCTCCCGCGAAACGCATGCGCCCGTCGCCCCGTGTCCGCCCCGGGAAGATCCCGAAGTAACGCTCCGCCGCGATCGGCGTGAGGATCTCCGTCAGTTTCTCGTAAGCCGCCTGCTGGCGCCGCGCCGCCGTTTCGAAGATCTCCCTCTCGGCCGGCAACATCGGCGGCACCGCGTACTGCCCGGCTTTCACCTCGACGTACCGCTGCGAGACCTGCTCCGAGTTGTAAAACGGATGGCTGTGCAGGAAGGTCCAGAGGAACTGCCGTGACACGTTCTCGAGCGAGAACTGGAAGTGCGCGTGCTGGAACGTCGTGTGGTGCCCGGCGCCGTAGATGGAACGCGCGAGAGCGTCTCGCCGTTCCGGCCGCGCCGAAGCCTGGTCCTCCGTGACGATTCCCTTCGAGGAGTAGCAGGTCCGCGCCGTCGCGACGACGTTCTCGAACGGCCGCGCGAACGCGTTGACGAGCCGGACCTTCGGCGCGGGCGAAGAGAAAGGGAACGAGTTTCGGTCGTCAGGAACCGTGGACATGAGGTTCCAGGGATTATGCCTCTCCGCAACGGCGGCGAGTCAGGGAATTCCCCTCTCCGGAGCGGGTTAGCATCGTTTGCAAGCCTGCGGAGGCGCTCCTATAGTCGCCCGTGGGCCGATCCGATGAAGCTTCCGATTTACCTCGACAACCACGCGACCACGCCCGTCGATCCGCGCGTGCTCGAATCGATGATGCCGTATCTCACGACCGCGTTCGGCAACGCGGGTTCGCGCAGCCACGTCTTCGGCTGGGAAGCGGAAGCCGCGGTCGAGGAGGCCCGCCACCAGGTGGCGTCGGCCATGAACGCCGGCGACAAGGAGATCGTCTTCACGAGCGGCGCTACCGAGTCGGACGACCTCGCGATCTTCGGCGCCGCCCGCGCGTACCGTTCGAAGGGCGATCATGTGATCACCGGCGCGACCGAGCACCACGCGGTTCTCGACACGTGCCGCGCTCTCGAGAAGGAGGGCTTCCGCGTCACGTTCCTGCAGCCGGACCGCACGGGCCGGATCTCCGCGGAACAGGTGAGCGAGGCGATCACCGATAAGACCGTTCTGGTCACGCTGATGTTCGCGAACAACGAGATCGGCACCGTCCATCCGCTCGCCGCGATCGGCGAAGTCTGCCGCCGCCGCGGAGTCCTCTTCCACACCGACGCCGTGCAGGGATTCGGGAAGCTGCCGTTCGACGTGGAAGCGATGAAGATCGACCTGGCGTCCATTTCGGGACACAAGATCTATGCGCCGAAGGGAGTGGGGGCGCTCTACGTGCGCTCGCGCAACCCCCGCGTTCGCCTCGCTCCGATCCTGGTCGGGGGCGGCCAGGAGCGCGGCCTCAGGTCCGGCACGCTGAACGTGCCGGGGATCGTCGCGCTCGGCGCGGCGTCGCGCCTCTCCATGGAGGAGCTCTCCGCGGAGGCGCCGCGCCTGCGTCTCCTCCGTGCGCGGCTCTTCGAGGGAATCACGTCGCAGCTCTCCGGCGTCCTTCTGAACGGACCTCCGCTCCCGGGAATCGACGAAGCGGGAAACCTGCTCGACGGCAACGAGGACGCTCGCCTTCCGGGCAACCTCAACTGCTCGTTCGAGGGGGTCGAGGGCGAGGCTCTCGTTCTCGGGATGAAGGACATCGCGGTTTCCTCCGGCTCTGCGTGCACGTCGGCGTCGCTCCAGCCCTCTCATGTCCTGCGCGCCGTCGGAGTGCCAGACGATCTCGCGCACGCTTCCATCCGGTTCGGCCTGGGCCGCTTCACGACGGGGGAAGAGATCGAGTTCGCCGTCACTTCGGTCGCGGCCACCGTCCGGCGCCTTCGCGCGCTCGCCCCGGTCGGCGCGGCCTCCGGCTCTCGTCAGTCGGGAAACTCGTTCTCCTGACGGCCTCGACGATTCCTCCCGACTTCCCGCGCACGATGCTCGCCGAGCTGGTCCGATCGTTTCCCTCGTACTCGGATCTCCTCGCGAGGATCCGCGCGGGAGAGCGCCCGGTCGTTTCGGGCGGAGCGGGAGCCCTGCCCGGCCTCATCCTGGCGGCGGCCTCTTGCGATCTCGGTGCGCCGCTCGCCATCGTGGTGCCGGACGAGAAGGCGGCCGAAGTCCTGCGCGGCGATCTTTTCGCGGGCGGACTGACGCGCGTCTTTCATGCGCCGGCGCCGACGCTCACGCCGTACCAGCGGATCCCGCCCTCGTTGAAGACCCGGCGAGACGAGTTCGGTCTTCTGGGAGCGCTGCAATCCCACGAAAAAGTCGAGGCGATCGTCCTCCCCGCGCGCGCTCTCTTCACGCGGCTCCCGTCTCCGGACGACTTCTCCCGCCTGCGGCTCGAGCTCGCCGCGGGAGACGAGATTTCGCTCACCAGGGTCGTCGCGCGATTGACCGGAGTCGGATATCGCCGCTCGGACCTCGTCGTCGAGACGGGCGACCTCGCCGTCCGAGGCGGTCTCTTCGACGTGTTCGCGCCCGACCGAGAGCTGCCCGTCCGGATCGAGCTCGAAGGCGATCGCATCGCTTCCATCCGCGTGTTCGATCCCGACACGCAGCGCTCCAGGGAGCGGCTCGCATCCGTCGTAGTGCCGCCCTTCGCGACGTCGCGGGAATCGGAAGAAGAGCGCGGCCTTCTGACGGAGCGTCTCGGGAGGTTCCCGTCGGAAGTCGAGCGCATAGTGTTTGCGCCCGCGGTCTCGCCGATGCCGGCGGGCTGGCTCGACCATGCGGCGGGGGCGGCGGTCGTGGTCTTCGAGCCGGCGGCCGTGGACGAGGAGATCGCCGGGTTCTCGGAGCGCCTCTTCGCCGACCGCGATCCGGACCGCGACCCGTTCGATCCCGAGGAGCTCGCGCACTCGCCCGAAAAAATCCGGGAGGCGCTTTCCTCCGCGTCGCTCCGCTTCGATCGCGTCGGCCTGACGGGAGGAGGCCCGGCCGTGCGGCTCCCGGCGGAATCGATCGCCGGTCATGGCGGACGCACCCGTGAGGCGGCGGAGCAGATCGGCGCCGCTCTCGAGGCGGGAGAAGAGACGCTGGTGGCGGTGCGCCCGACGGGCGGAGCGGAGAAGCTGCGCCGCTTCGCGCTCGAGTACGGGCTCCACGTCTCCTCCGAAAGACGTCCGGGAGCGATCATCAGCGTTCCCGCGGAGATCTCCGGCGGCTTCCGCATGCGCGACCCGCGCGTCTTCGTCTATGCGGAGAGCGAGATCTTCGGCGAGGAGAAGCCGGTGTCGACTTCCCGCCGGCGCCCCTCCGAGGCCTTTCTCTCGGACCTGCGCGATCTGAAGCTCGGCGACGCGGTCGTCCATCGCGACTATGGCATCGGCGTCTTCAAGGGGTTGAAGCGGGTTCCCGTCGAAGGAGAAGAGCGCGAGTTCATGGAGATCGGCTATGCCGAGGCCAAGACGCTCCTGCTCCCCGTGGAGCGCTTTGATCTCGTCCAGAAGTACTCCGGCGTCGAAGGCGTCGAGCCGGCTCTCGACCGGCTGGGCGGCGCGGGATGGGCGAAGCGGAAGGCGTCGGTCAAGAAGGCGATGCGCGACATGACCGACCAGCTCCTGAAGCTCTACGCGCGGCGAAGCCTCGCTGACGGGTTCGCGTTCTCCAAGGACTCGCCGTGGCAGAAGGAGTTCGAAGACGCTTTCGAGTACGTCGAGACACCGGACCAGGCGCAGGCGATCGCCGACGTCAAGCGCGACATGCAGTCGGAGAAGCCGATGGACCGGCTCCTCTGCGGCGACGTCGGCTACGGCAAGACGGAGGTTGCCATGCGCGCCGCGTTCAAGGCGGTGCTCGACGGGAAGCAGGTCGCCGTGCTGGCGCCGACGACGATCCTGGCCGACCAGCACTTCCGCACGTTCCAGCGGCGGTTTGCCGCGTTCCCCGTCACGATCGACCTGCTCTCGCGCTTCCGGACGACGAAAGAGCAGAAGGAGATCATTCGCAAGACCGCGGACGGCAACGTGGACATCCTCATCGCGACGCACCGGATGCTCGGGAAGGATCTCGCGTTCCGGGACCTGGGGCTTCTCATCGTCGACGAGGAGCAGCGCTTCGGCGTCGCGCAGAAGGAACGCCTCAAGGAGTGGAAGACGTCGATCGACGTGCTGTCGATGTCCGCGACGCCGATCCCTCGCTCGCTCCATCTCTCCCTCTCCGGCCTGCGGGACCTCTCGATCATCGAGACGCCGCCGCGGGACCGCCTCGCGATCGAGACGCAGGTCGTCCCGCGAAAGCCGGAGGTGATCCGCGAAGCGATCGAGGCGGAGCTCGAGCGCGGCGGCCAGGTCTTCTTCGTCCACAACCGCGTCGAGTCGATCGGCGGCGTCAAGCAGGAGCTCGAGAAGCTGCTGCCGAACCTCAAGATCGCGGTCGCGCACGGCGCCATGCGCGAGAACGAGCTCGAGAAGGCGATGCTGCGGTTCACCTCGCGCGACGCGGACCTCCTGCTTGCGACGACCATCATCGAGAACGGGCTCGACATTCCTTCCGCGAACACGATCCTGATCGACCGCGCCGAGGCGTACGGTCTCGCCCAGCTCTACCAGCTGCGCGGCCGCGTCGGCCGCAGCGACAAGCCGGCGTCGGCCTTTCTGCTCGTGCACGAGACGGCGGCCCTCTCCGACACGGCGCGGCGCCGCCTCGCCTCGATCCAGGAGTTCTGCGACCTCGGTGCCGGGTTCCGCATCGCCGCGAAGGACCTCGAGATCCGGGGCTCGGGAAACATCCTTGGCGGCGAGCAGTCGGGTCAGATCGCATCCGTCGGCTTCGAGACGTACCTCTCGCTCCTCGAGGAGATGATCCGGGAGATCAAGGGCGAGGAGCCGGTGCCGGAGCGCACCGTCACGCTCTCGCTCGGGCTCGATCTGACAATCCCGCACTCCTACGTCCCCGACGAGAACTGGCGGATGATGATCTACAAGAAGATCGCTCGCGCGAAGGACGATGCCGAGCTGGCGGAGACCGAGCGGGAGATCGCCGACCGCTTCGGCGAGCCGCCGCCGGCCGTCCGGCGCCTCGTCGCGTACTCGCGTCTCCGGGCCCGCGCGGAGCAGGTGGGCGTGACGTCCCTGACCCGCCAGGCCGGCCAGGTGCACCTCCGGTTCGCGGAAGACGCGCGCCTCGACGGCGGCCGCCTCCTCGATTTCGTCCGGCGCACCCGCGGGGCGAGGCTCTCTCCCGCCCGGGTCCTCTCCGTGCCGTCACCCGCAGGCGACGCGCTCCTTCCCGAGCTGACCGTCTGGCTGCGCGAGTTCGCGGTGTGAAGAAACGCGGAACCCAAAACCCAAAACCGCCAGAATGACTTATAGAGTTCGCCTGTTATGAGACCTCCGATGAACAAGAAACACCTCGCTGCCGCCCTGACTCTCTGCGCCCTCGCCCTTCCGCTCCCGGCCGGGGAGCTGGTCGAGCGCATCGTGGCGCGGGTCAACGACCGGCTGATCACCCAGACCGAGTTCGACAAGCGCATGGACGCCGCGCGGCACGCCCCCAACGCGCCGACCGACGTCGCCCAGCTCAAGAAGGACACACTGGAGGACATGATCCGCGAGAAGCTTCTCGAGGAGCGCGCCAAGGAGCTGTCCGTATCGGCGACCGACGCCGAGGTCGAGGAGGCCGTCGAGCGCGTCAAGCGGCAGTACAACCTCGCCACCGATCAGGAGTTCGTCGCGGCGCTCGCCTCCTCCAACATGACGCGGGACGACCTGAAGCGGCAGATGCGCGAGACGATCACTCTTCAGAAGGTGATCGGCCGGGACGTCACCGGAAAGATGGAGCTCTCCGAGGACACCCTTCGGCTGGAATACGAGCGGCAGAAGGATGCCCTGTACAAGGTGCCGGCTCAGGCGCGCGTGGCGGAAATCGTCGTGCGTTTCGCGCCCAACGACGCCGCGGCGCGCTCACGCGCCGTCGCGCGGATCGATGAGGCCCGCGCGAAAGTGGCGGGCGGCGCGAAGTTCGAGGACGTCGCGAAGGAATATTCGGAGGGCAACGCGAAGAGCCGCGGCGGCGACCTCGGAGTGGTTTCCGAAGGCGAGCTCATCCCCGCGCTGAACGCCGCCGTGTTCTCCGACCCGCCGCAGGAGAACACCGCGCCGGTGCTCCTCCCGAGCTCGGTGCACATCTTTCACGTCACGGACCGCAGGCCCGCGGGATACAAGCCGTTCGCCGAAGTCAGCGAAGACCTCAAGAAACGGCTCTCGGAAAACCTCTACGACAAGCGGTTCTCGGAGTTCGTGGAGCACCTCCGGCGCGAGGCGTTCATCAAGATCTACGACCCGGCGCTGGCGAAGGCGGAGGGGAAGAAGGGCTGAGAAGAATCGGGTGATCGGGTGATCTGAGGGCACGTTGTCTGCGCGCGGAGTGAAGCTCGACATTCCCCTTCCGGCGTCGTTTTCCTTCGACGGGGTCGTGCGGTCGCACGGCTGGTACGACCTTCCGCCGTTTCACTACGAGGCGGGCTCGCACGTCCTCGAGACCGTCGTGGCGGTCGGAGGCGCCGCTCGGCCCGTTCGGTTCGAATCGTCCGGCGCGGCGCTTACGGTTTCGGCGAGCGGGATCTCGCGCGGTGTCCTCACGCGGATTGCGACGCGGGTTTTCTCGCTCGACCTGGACCTCTCCCTCTTCGCGAGCTCTCTTCCCGCGGGCGGGCCGCTCGCGCGCGCCCTTTCGCGTGGAGGCGGCAGGATGCTCCGATCTCCCTCGCTTTTCGAAGACGCGGTCAAGATGCTCTTCACGACGAACTGCTCCTGGGCGGCGACCAAAGGGATGGTCATCCGTCTCATCGCGCTCGCCGGCGCCGAGGGCCTCGCGTTTCCGGACGCCGCGGACGTTGCGAAGTTTTCCGCAGCCCGCCTCGAGCGCGACGTGCGCTGCGGCTACCGCGGCGTCGCGCTCGCGCGGCTTGCGCGCCGCGTCGCATCCGGCAAGCTCGATCTCTCGCGCTGGGAAGACCCGTCGCGCCCGGCCGCGGAGGTGCGCGACGAGATCCTCGCGGAGCGCGGTTTCGGTCCCTACGCCGCCGAGGGACTGCTTCGCATCCTCGGCCGCCATGACTTCCTCGCGCTCGACTCGTGGACGCGCCAGAAGTACCGGAAGATGTACCCGGGCCCCGTCAAGAAAACCGACGGCTCGATCGCGCGCCGCTACGCCCGGTTCGGCGCTCATCGCGGCCTCGCGATGTGGCTCGACCTGACGAGGGACTGGCATGAGGGGGAGAAGGTCGAAGTCTGGCCGTAGCGAACGCACACATCGGGTGATCGGGTGATCGCGTGATCGGGTGATCGCGTGAACAAT
>DASQJK010000288.1:0-5986 GCA_035631095.1 Thermoanaerobaculia bacterium | reverse complement strand
GAACGTGACGGAACAGAAGCAGGCGGAGGAGACGCTTCGCGAGAGCCAGGCGTCTCTCGAGCGGGCTCAGGAGGTCGGGCGCATCGGGAGCTGGGTGTCCGGCGTCGAGGAAAATTCCCTCGCCTGGTCGAAGGAGACGTGCCGCATCTTCGGAGTGGACCCGGCGAGGTTCGACGGCCGGCGGGCAACGTTCCTCGAAAGGGTCCACCCGGACGACCGGGAGGCCGTCGAGACGGCTCTCCGCGACGCGCTCGCCGGCCACCGGCCGTATCGCATCGAGCACCGGGTGGTTCGCGGCGACGGCTCCGAGCTCTGGGTATACGAGCGCGCCGACGTCGTCCGCGACGCCTCGGGCAAGCCGATCCGCGTGGAGGGAATCGTCCAGGACATCACGGACCGCCGGCGGCTCGAGGAACAGTTTCTGCAGGCACAGAAGATGGAGGCGATCGGCCGTCTCGCCGGCGGCGTCGCCCACGACTTCAACAATCTGCTGACGGCCATCCTCGGCTATACGGACCTCCTCCTGCAGCAGGTGGGCCCCGCGGACTCGATGCGCGAGGACCTCGAGCAGATCCGCAACGCCGGAGATCGCGCCGCGGCGCTCACGCGGCAGCTGCTCGCTTTCTCACGCCGCCAGATGCTCGAGCCGAAGGTGATCGACATCAACGTCACGGTGCGGCAGCTCGAGAAGATGCTCCGGCGCATTCTCGGCGAGGACGTCCTCCTCATCACGTCTCTCGATCCGGACCTCGACCTCGTCCGCGCGGACCCGGGACAGCTCGAGCAGGTGATCGTCAACCTGGTCGTGAACTCCCGGGACGCGATGCCGTCCGGCGGCACGATCACGATCGAGACTCGAGGCACGACTCTCGACGGAGCGCGCGATCTCGGCCGCTTCGCGATCGAGAAGGGCTCGTACGTCGTCGTCGAGGTCCGGGACACGGGCAGCGGAATGGACCCGGCGACACTCGCGCGGATCTTCGAGCCGTTCTTCACGACCAAGGAGAAGGGAAAAGGGACTGGTCTGGGGCTCGCGACCGCGTACGGCATCGTGAAACAGAGCGGCGGATACATCGCGTGCGACAGCGAGCCGGGAGAGGGGACCCGATTCCAGATCTACCTGCCTCGTTCTTACGATCGGCCCGAGGAAAGCTCCGCGCAGAGGGGCGGACGGGACAGCCTGCGAGGGACGGAAACCGTTCTGCTCGTCGAGGACGAGGAGGGCGTGCGGCGCCTCTCCCGGCGCCTTCTCGAGGCCCATGGGTACCACGTGCTCGAAGCGTCGGGGGCCGAAGAGGCCATCGAATTCGCGGCGCGTTATCCGGACCCGATCCATCTGCTCCTGACCGACGTGGTCATGCCCGGGCTGAGCGGGCCGGAGGCGGCCGCGCAGATCCAGGCGATGCGGCCTCGGATCAAGGTGCTCTTCATGACGGGATACTCCGACTCGACGGTGACCGGTCTCTCGCCCGACGCCGCATTGCTGCAGAAGCCGTTCACGCCGGACGCGCTGGCGCACCGCGTCAGAGAAACACTGGCGGGCTAGGAAGCGCTCAGCCGCGCAGCGCCTCGAGCGGGTCGACGCCGGCGGCTCTTCTCGCGGGGATCGAGATCGCGAGCCCGCACGCCACCAGAACGACGGCCGCCACCGACGCCAGGACCGCCCCGTCCGCCGTCGCCACTCCATAGAGCAGGCCCGAGAGGAGCCGGCCGGCGGGAAGCGAAGCGGCGAGGCCGAGCGCGATTCCAATCCCGGCGAGGAGACACCCGTCGCGAAGGATGAGCCCCATGACGTCCCGCCGCTCGGCGCCGAGCGCGATGCGGATGCCGATTTCCTGCCGGCGTTGAGCCACTCCGTGCGCCATGACGCCATAGATCCCGACGGCGGCGAGACTCGCGGCGAGGACCGCGAAAAGCAGTGTGAGGCCGAGATTCAGCCGCCTCGGAGAGAGAGAAGCGGAGACCACGTCCGTCACCGGCCGGAAGGGCGTGATCGCCTGCTCGGAATCGTAGCGGGCGAGAGCGGCCCGCGCGTCGGCCGTGATCGCCGACGCAGGCCCGGCAAAGCGGGCGACGAAGCTGGCGGTGCGAAGGTGGCCCGGGAATACGTTCTGCGCGAGCGAGAGATAGATCGCGGGTTCCGAGACCTCTTCGAGGCTGTGGAGTTTCACGTCCGCGACGACGCCGACGATCTCCCGGTAGTCCTGCTGGTCGGCGCCGACCTGGATCCGTTTCCCGAGGGCGGATTCCCTCGGCCAGAATCGAGTGGCGAGAGCGCGGTTGACCACGGCGACGTGCGGCGCGGCCGCATCGTCCCTGTCCGTGAACTCCCGGCCTGCCAGGATCGGCACCCGCATCGTGGTGAAGAAGCCGGGGCTGGCCACCACGACGTTTGCCTGAGGCTCGCTTCCGTTCGCGACAGGCTGTCCTTTGACCATGAAGGTTCCCCAGCTGATCGTATTCATGAGAGGAAGCCTGCCGACGACGGCGACGCTCTCCACTCCCCGCAACGACGAGAGCCTTTCCCGCGTCTCGCGGTAGTAACGCTCCTGGCGGTCCGGATCGGGATAACGGAGCGGAGCGAGTCCGACCGAGGCGGTCCAGAGGGAGCCCGCATCGAAGCCGGGGTTCACGCGCTGCACGAGAAGGAAGCTCCTCAGCAACAGGCCCGCCCCCGCCATCAGAAGCACGGCGAGCGCGACTTCCGCAACGACGAGCGCGCGCAGAGTGCGGCGGTCGCGGGCGCCGGCGGAGCCGCGGTGGCCGGTCTTCAGGCCGTCTCCGATCCCCCGGTCGGTCGCCCGCAGAGACGGGGCGATGCCGAATACCAGAGCGGTTCCGACCGCGAGGGCGAGCGCAGCGGCGAGAACCCGGACGTCGATCGAGAGCTCTTCGGCGCGCGGAAGCACCTTCGCCGGGAGCCCCTGCAGGAGCCGGACGGCCCCCCCGGCGGCGGCGACGCCCGCGCCTCCTGCCAGAAGCGCGATCAGGAGTCCCTCGGTGAGGAATTGCCTCACGATCCGGCTGCGGCTCGCGCCGAGAGCGGAGCGAACGGCGAGCTCCGAAGCGCGGCCTGCGCCCCGCACGAGAAGCAGGTTCGCGACGTTCACGCATGCGATGCCGAGGAGCAGCCCGGCCGCCGCCTGGAGGATCAGCAGCGGCTTGCGCACGCTGCCGACGATCTCGTCGCGAAGCGGCTGCACGCGGAAGCTCGACCCCGCGTTGGTGTCCGGGTATTCCCCGGCCAGCCGCCGCCCGGTCGCGTCGAGCTCCGCGTCCGCCGTCGCCGGGGACGCTCCGCCCTTCAACCGCGCGACGCCTCGCATGGCCATCGATCCCCGGTTCCGTTCCGGAGCCCTCACCTGGTACGGGATCCAGATCTGTATGTCGCGACGGGGGTACGCGATCCCCGGAGGAAGCACGCCGACGACCTCGAAGCGCTTCCCGTCGATCCCGAGGGCCCGGCCAACGATGGATCGGTCGCCGCCGAACCGGCTCCTCCAGAATTCGTGCGTCAGCATGACCACGTCCGGGCCGTTCGGGACCTCCTCGGCCGCCGTGAAGCCCCGGCCGAGGAAAGGAGCGACGCCGAGTGTCTGCAGAAGGCTCGCGGTGACGCGCGACCCTTCGACGCGTTCGGCTCCGCCCCCTTCCGTCAGGTTGAAGATCGCGTCTCGCGAGGCTCCCATCGACGAGAAGGCGTGCGTCCCGCGCAGGTCTTCGTAGTTCGCCCAGGAGAGGGGATTGAGCGAAGACTTGTGCTGGTGATCCGTTCCTCCGACCACGTAGAGGGAATCGGAGTCGGGGTAGGGGAGCGGCCGCAGAAGCACCGCGTTGACGAGCGAGAACACGGTGACGGTCGCGGCGATCCCGACGGCAAGCGTGGCGACCGCGACCGCGAAAAAGCCGGGCTCGCGGCGGAAAGCGCGCATCCCGAAGCGAAGGTCGGAAAAAAACGAGCCCGGTGAAGTCATGGAAGTCCCTTTCGCTTTCAATAGACGAGCGCGGGAAGCAGCACGGTCATGTCGCAGGGATGGCCGAGGCCGCGCCGCAGCTCGAGGATCTGCCCGATGTGCCGCTCGCCATGGTCGGCGTACATCTCGAGCAGCTGCCGGAGGGTGAGCGGCCCCATGATCGGGTGAATGCCCTCGCGCTTCCAGTCGGCCGCGGAAGCGGACTCGAAAAGGGCGGCGGTCGTCTCGCGGAGGTTGCGGAAGCCGTGCAGGGCCGCGCGGCGAAACATGGCGTCCCGCCCGAGATAGCCGAGGCCCGTCGCGAAGAGCTCCTGGTTGTAGCCGGGCAGCTCCGGGCGCCTTTCGGCGAGAACCTTGCGTACACGGATGGCTCCCGTGATCTCCGAGTCGGCGAGATGAAGGGCGATCTCCTGGATCGTCCACTTCCCGGGGATGGCCCGCACCCGGACCTCCTCCTCGCCGATTCCGTCCAGGGCTCGCGCGAGCCGCGCGGGCGCCTCCGCGTACGTTTCGAGCAGCCGCCCGGTCGAGATCGAAGAGAGCTCGGCCGGGAATTGCGGAACTTCGACTTCCGAACTGCGGATCATGGCGGGTTCCTCCCGATGCGAGAGTGCCCCGCGCGAAGCCATTAATCCAATTCTTTGTTTTCACGAACGCTATGAGCTACTCTCATGTCGATGCTCGACATCCGCCACCTTCGTCTTCTTCTCGCGGTCGCCGAGGAGGGAACGCTGACGCGCGCGGCGAGCCGGCTGCACGTGACGCAGTCCGCTTTGTCGCACCAGCTGCGGGAGGCGGAGCGCTCGGTGGGCCGTCCGCTCTTCGTGCGCGGGCCGCGCCGTATGGCCTTGACCGCGGCGGGAGACAGGCTTCTCCGCTCCGCGCGAACGGTCCTCGAGGAGCTCGGGTCCGCGGAGCTCGAAATCGGCGGATTGCGCGAGGAGTCCGAAGGGACGCTGCGCCTCGCGACCGAGTGCTACACCTGTTATCACTGGCTCCCCTCGGCGCTGGCGACGTTCGGAAAGTCTCACCCGCGCGTGGACGTCCAGATCGTGGCGGAGGCGACGCGCCGCCCGCTGCCCGCCCTGCTCGAAGGCGCGCTCGACGTCGCGATCGTCAGCGCCGGCGTCCGCAACTCGAAGCTGAGACTGACGCCGCTGTTCCGCGACGAAATGGTCGTCGTGCTTCCCGCCGGGCACCGGCTCGCCGCCGCGAGGGTCGTCTCCGCTCTCGACTTCGCGCCGGAGACGCTCATCACCTACGCCGCGCCGCGCGAGAACCTCACGGTCTTCCGGGAAGTGCTCGCGCCGGCGGGTGTTTCTCCGCGGCGGTGGATCCCCATCGAGATCACGGAAGCCATCGTCGAGCTCGTGAAGGCGGGGCAGGGCGTCAGCGTCATGGCACGGTGGGCGGCCGAGCCCTATGCCGCGGGCGGCAAGCTCGTGCTGCGCAGGCTGACGGAAAAAGGGATTTCGAGAGTGTGGAACGCCGCGATTCGCCGCCAGAAGAGCGCGCCGAAGTACCTGGCGGATTTCGTAGACGCTCTTCTCGGCGCGACCGGCCGACCCCGCGGAATTCTCGCGAGCGCCACGGCAGGCGCCGCCGCGGCGCGTCCGGCGGAGGGCCGCCGGCGCGCGGTGTAGTCGACGACCACCGGGCTACCGCCGTCCCCCTGTTAGACTTGCGGCCTTTGCCTGGAGGCCGGCGCTGTCCATTCTCGGGAAATCCGATCCGAAGAACCTTCCGGAGGGGCCTCCGGCGCCGGGTTCCGGAGCGGCTTCGGCGACGGTCCTGGGCCCGCGATCTCGCTTCGTCGGGGATCTCTCCGGCGACGAGGACGTTCTCGTCAACGGCCGCTTCGAGGGGACGCTCCGGGCCGAGCGTCGCGTCACGGTCGGACCCGAGGCGGACGTACGGGGTCAGGTACACGCGCGCGAAGTCGTCGTCTCCGGAAGGGTGCAGGGCGACGTGCACGCGGCGGAGCGCGCGGAGCTCAAGAGCACGTGCACGAT
>DASQJK010000287.1:0-1642 GCA_035631095.1 Thermoanaerobaculia bacterium | reverse complement strand
GGGGCGTGCTCTCGTGTGACAGCGACCGGAAGACTCCGCGGGAGCGGACACCCGATGGTGAGATGGTTAGATGACCCGACGGCCCGATCTGCCGACGATCACCCGATAGACGCGCGCACCGCGCGCGTCCGATCACCGGATCGAAAAAAAGCCGTCCCCTCGCGGGGACGGCGGGTTTGTCGGTCTGGGCCAATTGTGCGAAAGGCGCCGCCGACGGGCGAGGAACAAAGCAATCGGCGTGCCCGGTGATAATTCGGGGAGATGAGCCGCGCCGCGCCGATTCTCCTCGCGATCCTCGGCGCGGCGGCGGCGCCGCCCCGGACGCCCCTTCGGTCGGAGGCGCCGCTCCGGCCGCTCCTGGGGCTCGAAGCGACGCTTCCGTCGGGAACCTCCGACGGGGAACGCGAGCGCGCGGCACAGACGGTGCGCGCGGCCGGTGTGAACCTCTTCGCCGTCACGATCTCCTGGTCCGACGGCGAGCCGGCTCCCGGAAAGTACCGGCTCGACGGAGTCATCCGGACCGTGCGGCTGCTGCGGCAGTCCGGAGCGACGATTCACCTCGACCTTCCCGTCGTGTCGGTTCAGAGCCGCGACGTACCGCCGGATCTCGCGACGGTTCGGTTCGACGACCAGCGCCTTTCGGTGCGGCTCGGCCGGTTCCTCGACGCGCTCGAACCCGTGCTCCTCGACGCGTCCACGATCTCCCTCGGCTATGCCGCCGACTCGTACTTCGCTTCTCATCCCGACGAGCTGACCGGCTACCGGCTCCTGTTCGGCGGCGCCGTCGCATTCCTCCAGAAGAAGGCTCCGGACCTGAAAGTCGGCGTCACCACCGCGGCTCCGACGGAGAGCCCCTCGCCCGTCACGGCCGCGGCGCTCCACCAGGGAAGCCCGGTCCTCTTCTACATCTACGCCCCCTTCGAGCGCGCGAACCCGTTTTCCCATCGCGCGCCGGAATCGCTGGAGCACGACTGGTCGCAGCTTCTCGAAGCCGCCGCCGGCCGGCCGGTCGCATTCCCCGAAGTGAGCTATTCGTCGGCGGCCGAGAACGGCTCCTCGCCGGAACGGCAGGCCGAATTCATCCGGCGCTTCCGGCGCTTTCTCGAGAAGTCCGACCGCAAGCAGATCCTGTTTGCGCGGTACGTCGCCTGGCGTGACGAACCGGCTGCTGCGCCCGTGCCCGCGCGCGATCCCAAGACAGCCGCCATAGCCGCGCGCCGAACGGCTTTTCTCACTCACCGCGGCCTCCAGACGGAGCGGGGCGACCCGAAGCCCGCGTGGACAGCGTGGACGAGCCGGCCGGCCGAACGTTGACAGCCGACCGCTTGCACGCGAGAGCTGACAGCTGACCGCTGCGCCGTGCGAGGATTGCTCCCATGACTTCCGCGATCAACCTCGAGCGATTCGTGCTCGAAGGCCAGCACGAGCACCCGCAGGCCACGGGCGAGCTTTCGCTTCTCCTCATGCGTTTCGGCGCGGCCGGCAAGCGGATTGCGCGCGAGCTCGCGCTCGCGGGTCTCCGCCAACTCCACGGTGCGGCGAACTCCGAGAACGCGTCCGGAGAGCAGCAGAAGAAGCTCGACGTCGTCGCCAACGACATCCTGCTCGAGACCTTCGACTACGGCGGTCTCGTGTCGATGGC
>DASQJK010000286.1:0-6947 GCA_035631095.1 Thermoanaerobaculia bacterium | reverse complement strand
AGAATCGCGCCGCGGCGACGCTCAGAATCGGCCCGCTTTCGAGGTCGAGGGGCGCCTCGGATTCTTCGCGGAGAAGTCGCTCCGCTTCCCGTCTCGCGGCCGAAACGCGATCGTCGGTTCGCGCATCGACCTCGTCGACCCGCCACCGGACCGAGGGCGCATCGAGGATCACCTGAAACGGCGTTTTTCGGCCGGGCGGCCGCCGGTAAGTGGTCCTCAGGATCTCGTGGTCGGCCACGAGCCTCTCGACCGCGCGGCGCAGCCCGGAGGGTTCGAGTGGTCCTTCGACGAACACGGCGCATTGAACGCGCAACGCCGCCGGCGCCGGAAGCGAGAAGATCCGCCGTTGTTCGGCGGAGAGCGGGAATCCGTGGGAAGAGCTCATCGATGCGGCGCAGCCTCCATTCCCGGTTCATCGCGATTCACCATCTCCCCCATCGCGACCACGATCTTCCGGGCGCCGGCATACGGCTCGCGGGAGTGGGACACCAGCATGTTGTTGAGCATTACGACGTCGCCGCGCCGCCACGAAAACTTTGAAGCGGTCTCGCGATAGAGCGCGATCATGTCGCCGACGAGCGCATCCTCGATGGGCGAGCCGTCTCCGTAATAGACGTTCCGTGGAAGATCCGCCTCCGCCATCATCGAGCGCAACGAATCCCGAACCGCGGGCTCGAGGCAGGAGACGTGGTGGAGCTGGATCTGATTGAAGAAGACCGTCTCGCCCGTCTGCGGATGCCGGACGACGGCAGGACACACCTGGCGGGTCTTCAAACCGCCGCCGCGAGTCCACTCCATATCGATCGACGAACGGCGGCAATACTCTTCCACCGCCGCGCGGTCGGACGTGCCGAAGAAGCGCTGCCAGGAAACGTCGAGGCCTTCCGTGTAATGGCGCACGTACATCAGCCCCTTCTCGCGAAACCGCTCCCGCACGGCCGGGTCGAGACGCTCGTAGATGACCCGGCCGTCGGCGATCGGCGTTTCGCCGCCGCTTTCCGCCGGCTGGACGCAGAAGAACCAGATCTTCATCGGCCAGCGGTGCATGTGGGAGCTCTCGTTGTGGAACAGGATCGGCTGGTCGGAGGGATAAGGAGTGGAACCGTAGACTTTCCCCCCGATCTCTTCGCGAGGCAGGTCTCCGTATTCGCCGAACAGCTCGGGGCAGAGTGTCGAGGCGAATCGCTCGAAATCCGAAACGTCGGTCAATCCGAAATCTCGAAACAGAATCGCGCCGTGTTCCCGCAGGCGCGTTTCGAGAAAATCCCGCGAGCTTGCGGCCCAGTCGGCAAGATCGAGATCTGCTCCCGGTGCCGGCGAGAGAACGAGCGGCAGGCGGCGACCGGGAGCGAGCGTGTCTTCCCGCACGTCGCTCGCGCCCGAGAAGTCGACCACGCGCCGGCGGGCGCTCTTCAGTTTGTTCACGCGGGCATCGCGACCTTGTTGTTTCTCCATTTCGGACCGCCTTTTTTCTTTTTCCGTGGCCGCCTTCAAGTCCCGCACCCGGATGTCGGGTTTGAGGGCGACCTGGCGAAGGAGCGTCTCGTAAGTTCCCCCGAGCCGTTCGATCGCGCCGGGGTCGAACAGGTCCGGGTCGAATAGCCACGTGATTTCGATCCCCGAGCGGTCTTCGCGAGCGAAGAGCACCAGGTCGAACCGGGACGTGGGTTCCGCGGTCGCCCACTTCTCGATTCGGAGGCCGGGAAGGCTGGCGCCCGCCGCGTCGCTCTCCATGACCAGAAGTACCTGAACGATCGGGTTCCGGTCGAGGAGGCGCTCCGGCTGGAGCTCAGCGACGAGCTTCTCGAACGGCAGATCCTGGTGAGCGTAGGCGCCGAGCGCGGCTTCCCGAACCCGCGAGAGCACCACGCGAAACGGCGGGTTTCCGGAAACGTCCACGCGGATGGGCAGCACGTTGACGAAGAAACCGATGAGGGACTCGGTTTCCAGCCTCGTCCGATTGGCGAGATCGGTTCCGATGACGATGTCGGATCGCCCGGTCTCGACGGACAGGAGCGTCGAGAAGGAGGCGGCGAAGAGCATGAAGAGCGTGACGTTCTGCGATTCCGCCAGTTCCCTCAAACCGGAGGCGAGCTCCGGGGGCAGCCGGCGACTGTGCCGCGCTCCCCGGGCGCCGCGTTCTCTCCGCCGTTCGCGGGCAAACGGAAGATCGAGGACCGGAGGAGCGTTCGAAAGCGTTCTGCGCCAGTAGGCGACCTCCCGCTCGAGCCTTTCTCCGGAGAGAAGCTCTCGCTGCCAGACCGCGTAGTCGGCGTACTGGATTGGCGGATCGGGAAGGGGCGATGGCCGGCCGGACGAATAGGCATCGTAAAGAGTGTGGAGCTCCCGAAACAGAACATCCACGGACCAGGCGTCACTGGCGATGTGGTGCAGCGTCAGGAGCAGAACGTAGTCTTCGTCGGCGATGCGGAGAAGGCGCGCTCGGAGAATCCGGCCGCTTGCGAGATCGAACGGAAGGCGGGCTTCCGCCGCGGCGATCACGCGGGCTTGCTCTTCGGGGTCGAGATCCGAACCCGAAGGAAGATTCTCCACCTGGAGCGGCGGTTCGGGCACCGCGACGGTCTCCTGGGCCGGGGTTCCGTCGACTTCGATGAACCGCGTCCGAAGCGTCTCGTGCCGTCGGAGAATTTCACCGACCGCGCGGACCAGGGCTGGAACGTCGAGCCGCCCCCGGATTCGCAGCGCCTGATGAACGTTGAACGCCGGGCTTTCCGGCGCCAGCCGTTGCAGAAACCAGAGCCTCTGCTGGGAGAAGGACAGGGGCAGAGCACGCGTCCGCGGCACCGGAACCAGAGGAGGCTCTTCCCCGCTCGAGGGAGTTCCCTCCTCGAGGCGCAGGGCGAGTCCGGCTACTGTCGGCGACTCGAACATCGTCCGCAGCGGAAGGCGCACCTCGAAGGCATCTCCGACTCGGGAGAGGACTTGCACGGCCAAAAGAGAGTGCCCGCCGAGAGCGAAGAAGTTGTCCTCGACGCCGACACGCTCGAGGCCGAGGAGCTCTGCCCAGATCTCGCACAGGCGGCGCTCCGTTTCGTTTCGAGGAGGGCGGTAAGAGTGCTCGAGCTCGGTCCGCGACCCGGGCGGCACGGGCAGCGCCGCACGGTCGATCTTGCCATTCGGTGTCACCGGAAGCTTCTCCAGAGGCACGAAGACCGAGGGAACCATGTATGCGGGAAGCCGGCGCCCCGAAAACTCCCGCAGCTCGGAAGCGAGCTTTCGGGAAAAGCGCGCCCGGCCCGGATCGTTGGTGAGGGCGCGCGCGGGCGAGAGACTGACCGGGCTGCGCCGCCCGATGGCGGGCAACGAGGAGGGAGAGCCGTCCCCTTTCATGAACACCGCATCGAAGCGTCCGTCGGGCGAGGGCGAGCTCCAGTCGAGGGCCGCCCGGTACCCCTCTCTTACGGCGAGCTCCAGGAGCGCTTCGGGCTCGACGCCTTCTCCCCGCGAGCTCCGGACGATGTCGCGAAGCTCCTCTGCGGTCCGCGATCGATCGCGGTGAGCCGCATCGCGCGCTCGAACCAGAGGGACGAGCCTCGCGTTCGGAATCCCGGTGATCGCAATCGACGCGGACCCGGCCGCGAGGATCGAAGCGACCTGTGCGAGGGTGAGCCCTTCGGCCTCCCAGTCGAAAGACCGGCTTACGGGGGGCGTCTCGTCGTTCCGGTCCGGCCAGAGCACCGCGTCGTATCGGAATTGAGTCAGCTCGTTGTGTGCCCGGCCCCTCTTCGGAAGGATCTCGAGACGCCCCAGCGTGGGCACCCGGTCGGCCAGAGCTGCGAAGAAATCGGGTGAGACCACGAGCTCCTCTTCCGCGCTCTGCCGTGCCGCGGCGGACCCGAGCAGAGCGTCGGCTCGGGTGTCGGCAGGCGACTGCTGGATGGCAACGGAGACGTGAAAGAGCTCGAGAAGAGGCAGGCTGCGCACGTCGCCCACGAAGACGAAGCCTCCCGGGGCGACGGCGCGCAGAGCTCCGTCGACGACACGGGAGAGGTACTCCGGGTCCGGAAAATACTGGATCACCGAATTGATGATGACGGCATCAAACGCGCCCGCCTCGACCTTCGTGAAGTCGTCCGCGACGGCCCGGGAAAGGCGGACGCGTGGAAGAAGCTCTGGATGGTTTCGCGTGATCTCGCGCCGTACGGATTCGATCACCGCCGAGGAGAAGTCCGTGGCTTCGTATCGGTCGCAATGGGGGGCGATACGAAACATCAGAAGCCCGGTTCCGCAGCCGATCTCCAGGACTCGACGCGGCTTCCTCTCCAGAATGCGTGAGACGGTGGCGTCCACCCATTCCTTCATTTCCTCGGCGGCAATGGGATCGCCGGTGTAACTGCTCGTCCATCCGGCGAGATCGAACGTCGCGTCGGACGTCGATTCCGCGTACGTGGCCTCGTAGAGACGCTGCCAATCGCCAACGTGGTCGAGCTTGTCTTCCGGCGGCACGCGGCGGGGCTCCACCGAAAAATACGCCACGAGGCGGCGGTCTCCGGGGGCGTCCTCGCGCGCCACCACCGCGACTTGAGCGATCGCGGGATGTCCCGCCAGGACCGCTTCGACTTCACCGGGCTCGATTCGGTAACCTCGGATCTTGACCTGGTCGTCGACGCGGCCCAGGTACTCGAGAACGCCGTCGGACCGATAACGCACGACGTCTCCGCTTCGATAAAGGAAGCTGCCGTCGGAGCGGAAACGGTCACTCACGAATTTTTCCGCCGTGAGCTGCGGTCGCCCCAGGTATCCGAGAGACACGCCGTGCCCGCCGATGTAGAGCTCGCCCGCGGCTCCCTGCGGCATGAGATTCCCGCTGCGATCCAGAACGTAGAGCCGCGTGTTGGCGATCGGCCTTCCGATGGGAACCGGTCCGGATTCCGGATCGGAAGGCTTCACTTCATAAACGCAACAGCCGACCGTGGTCTCCGTGGGCCCGTATTCGTTTATGAGACGCGTTTCGGGAGCCGCCTTTCTCCAGAAGGCGAGGCTGTCCGCAAGAAGCGCTTCGCCTCCGATGATGAGGGCCCGGGTGCCCTCCCGCGCTTCACGGGGTTCGAGCTCGCGCTCGAGCAGGCGAAGGTGAGCGGGCGTGATCTTGACGAGACTGAATCCTCCGGTCGAGCGAAGCGCGTCGGCGAGGGCCTCCACGCCCGGCGCCTCGGGAAGAAGCGACACCACGCTGCCCGCAATGAGCGGTGAAAGCAGGCTCGTGACCGTCAGGTCGAAGCCGATCGGTGAATGGACGGGAGCTCCCCGGCCATCGCCGACTGCGTAGGCGCGAGTGCACCAGAACAGATAATTCACGAGAGCGCGATGCGGCACCATCACGCCCTTCGGCTCTCCCGTCGAGCCTGACGTATAGAGAATGTACGCCGGATCTTCGGGGCGCGCCGTTTCGTCCCGGTGCTCCCCGGCAGCCCCTTCCGGACGAGCGCCGAACGACGGCTCGAGAACGACGACTTCGACTCCGGCGGGAATGCTCCGGCGCCCGACGTCGTCGCAAAGAACGAGCGGCGCGGCCGTGTCACGAAGAATGAATGCGATCCGTTCTTCCGGAAGCTCGGGGTCGAAAGGCACGTAGGCAGCTCCCGATTTCAAGATGCCAAAAATCGCGCCGACCATCTCCGGGGAGCGCCGGCAGCAGAGGCCCACGCGCGCACCGCGTCCGATGCCACGTTCGCTCAACATGCTCGCGATCTGGCTGGCCCGCAGGTTCAACTCTCCGTAGGAAATCCGCTGCCCCGCATGTTCCAGAGCCGCGGCTTGCGGACGGCGCGCCGCCGTCTCCTCGAACAGGCCGTGCACGGTCCCGCCGCGCGGATATTCCGCGTCCGTTTCGTTCCACTCGACGAGCACCCGACGCGTTTCCTCCGCTGAGAGAACGGCGAGCCGGGAGAACGCGCGGTCCGGGTTTTCGAGGGCGTCGGTGATCAACGTCTGGAAATTCGCAAGCATCCGCAGAATCGTCGGACGCTCGAAAACATCGGTGTCATATTCGAGCTTGACAACGAGCCTGTCCGGCATCTCTGTCAGGAAAAACGAAAGATCGAATTTCGTCGTCCCGTTGTGAGCGTCGACGGGGGAAAGAGTGAGTCCCGGCAGCCGAAGCTCTGCACGCGTCCCCCGCTGAAAAACGCATGCCACCTGGAAGAAGGGATTTCGGGAGAGGTCCCGGTCCGGCTGCAGCTCTTCGACCAGCTTTTCGAACGGCAATTCCTGGTGGGCGTAGGCCTCGAGCGCGAGCGACTTGACTCTCCGGATGAGCTCTCGAAAGGAGGGATCTCCGCTCGTGTCGATTCTCAGGACGAGGGTGTTGACGAAAAAGCCGATCAGCCCTTCGAGCTCGGTCCGGCCGCGCCCCGCGATCGGCGAGCCGATCATGACCTCGTCCTGGTCGGCGTAGCGCGCGAGCAGCGCCCCGAGCGCGGCGAGAAGAGTCATGTACAGCGTCGCCTGCTCTTCCCGGCCGAGTCGCTTGAGAGCCTCGAGCGTGACGCTGCCCAGCTCGCGACTCTCCCGGCTTCCGGAGAACCTCTGGACCGCCGGACGAGGGAAGTCGGCCGGCAGACGAAGGACGGCCGGAGCGCCCTCGAGCCGGCTTCGCCAGTGGGATACCTCTCGGGCGATCACGTCGGGCGAAAGCCTTCCGCGTTGCCAGGCGGCGTAGTCGGAGTATTGAATCGGGAGGCGAGGCAATGCGGAGGGTTTTCCCGAAACTTTACTCTCGTAGAGGGCGGCGAGCTCGCGGTAAAGGACTCCGATGGACCAGCCGTCGCTCACGATGTGGTGGCTGGTGATCGCCAGGAGGTGCTCCTCACGCCCGAGCACGACGAGAAGCGTGCGAAGGAGAGGACCCGACTCGAGATCGAAAGGCCGGCGAATCTCGTCGGCGATTTCAGTCGCGGCGGCCTCTTCCCGAGATGAGTCCGGAA
>DASQJK010000285.1:0-5493 GCA_035631095.1 Thermoanaerobaculia bacterium | reverse complement strand
GAGCCCGATGGTTCCGCTGCTCGCGACCCGCGCGAAGGCGCGGGACTGGACGGACTTTCGACGAATCTTCCGCCGGCGGCTCGTGTGGATGGGAGCGCTCACCGGTTCGGGTTTTCTCCTGTTTCTGCTGGTGGGACGCCGTTGCCTCGAGCTCGTCATCGGCCACGGCGGTGTGACGTCGGCGAACGTGGCGGACCTCTGGCGCATCATGGTCGCGCTCGTGGGGATCCTCGTCGCGGGAGCCATGGGTCAGGTCACCTCGGTCAGCTTCTACGCATTCGGCGACACGAGGACCCCGACCCGCCTCGGCATGCTGACGTTTACCGCCTACATCCCCGCGAAGATCGCAGCGTTTTTCTGGTTCGGCCTGATCGGGCTCGCCGCCGCGACCAGCCTGTACTACTTCGCCAGTTTGCTCGTCCAGCTGTGGGCGCTGCGGCGGGCGATCGACCGGCTGGACGCGGCCGAGCACGGCGCCGCCGCATGACGGGGGCCGCCGGCGTCGAGCTCGAGCGCGCGTCCTGCCCGCTCGGCTGCCCGCGGGACGACGAGCCCGTGCTCGTCGGGCGGGATCGCCTGCAGGACCTGCCCGGCGAGTTTTCGATCGTCCGATGCCGTCGATGCGGAATTCTCCGCACCGATCCTCGACCGACTCCTTCGTCGATCGGTTTCTACTATCCGGACGGGTACGGTCCGTACGAGAGCACGGGCGTCGCCTCCTCGCGGACGAACGTGCCCGGCCGCGCGTCCTGGCGGCGCGCGGTTTCTTCCGCCGTCCTGCGGATCACGGACTCGAAAGCGCAGGATGTCCCCGCTCTCGCTCCGGGCCGGATGCTCGAGATCGGCTGCGCCTCGGGCTCCTTTCTCGAGCGCATGGCCGGCCTCGGATGGGACGTCGAAGGCATCGAGTTTTCTCCCGCGGCCGCCGAGCGCGCCCGCAGCGCCGGATATCGGGTCCACGCGGGATCCGTCGAGAGCGCGCCGGAGCCTTCGCAGCCCTATGACCTCGTCGTCGGTTGGATGGTCCTCGAGCACCTGCACGACCCCGTGGCCGCGCTCGGGAAGCTTCGTGAGTGGACTCGCCCCGGGGGCTGGCTCGCGGTCTCCGTTCCAGACGCGAGCTCGCTGCAGTTCCGGCTCTTCGGCGCCGCCTGGTATGCGCTCCACCTGCCCAACCACCTGTGGCATCCGACCCGGCGATCGATCCGGCAGGTGCTCGAACGCGCGGGCTGGAAGGTGTCCCGGGTGACGGACCAGCGGGACATTCGCAACCTCATGGGAAGCATCGGATACCGGCTGCGCGACCTGGGGCGCTTCCCCCGGATCGCGCGGTGGTTCTCGGAGTTCCCGGAGCGCGGCGGCCGGATCTACTACGCGCTGCACCCGCTCGCCCTGCTTCTTGCGGCGACCCGCCAGTCGGGTCGCCTCACGGTCTGGGCGCGGCGGCAGGATGACTGAGGTCCGCGTTCCCGCCCGCGCACTGCGCGTCGCGGCGCTGATTTCCGGCGAGGACGTTCCCTCCTCGCGGTTTCGCGTACGCCAGTTCGTCGAGCCCCTGCGATCCCACGGAGTCGTCGTAACGGTGCACGCTCCGCGGATCTCCAAGTACGCGCCGCCCCCCGAGCGGATGCCGGGGAAGCTCTGGACCGCCGCGAAGCTCGCCGGCCGGTTGAGCGGATGGATGGGGGCGCGCGCCGCCGACGTCGTCTGGCTGGAACGGGAGCTCATCGGAGGCAGAGATACTCTCGAGCGCTTCCTCCCGGGGCGAGCCACTCTGCTCGACGTCGACGACGCGCTCTGGCTCACGGGAGCCGCCGGGTTCTCCGAACGGATCGCGCGGCGCTGCGCGGGCGTGATCGCCGGCAACTCGTTTCTGGCCGAACACTACCGCCCGTTCGCACGGCGGCTCTGGGTCGTGCCAACCTCGATCGACACCGAGAGGTGGAAGCCGGCTGCGGCCGCAGGGAGCGCGCGAGGATTCGTCGTCGGCTGGACAGGCACGGGCGGCAACCTCGCGTACCTGGAATCCATCCAGCAGCCGCTGGCTCGTTTTTTTTCCACCCATTCCGGCTCGCGTTTGCTCGTGGTTTCCGACCGGCGGCCGGCGCTTCCTTCTCTGCCGCCCGAAAGCTGGACCTTCGAGCCGTGGTCCGCCGGCGCGGAGGTAGATCAGGTCCGCAGGATGGACGTCGGAATCATGCCGCTCCCCGACGACGACTGGGCGCGAGGAAAGTGCTCCGCCAAAATGCTTCTGTCGATGGCGGTGGGCCGGGCGGTCGTCGTGAGCCCCGTCGGAACCAATGCGGAGATCTTGAGACAGGCGCCCGTCGGCCTCGCCGCCGCCGCGCCGGAGGACTGGGTGGCCGCGCTCGACCGCCTTCATCGCGACGAGGCGTTCCGGGCGGCCTGCGGTTCGGCCGGGAGGAAGCTCGCCGTCGCCGGCTACTCGGTCGCGGCGACCGCGCCCAAGCTTGCGGCGATCTTCCGCGAGATCGCCGGACGTGCGGACCGGTCAGCCGGAGTGGAGGAGGCGGAAGGACCAGTAGGCCGCCGCCAGGCCGAGGACGATCAAACCCTGCGCTGAGAGAAGGACGCGCCGCTGGCGGGGCGTCGTGGCGTTCCACCCGGCAACGGCCGCGATCGAAAGCAGGGGAAGCAGATTCGACGTGCGCTGCCGGTGCGTCACGCTGAAGACGACGAGCGCGAGAAGGAGTGCCGCTCCGGCGCTCGCCAGAAACCAGGCGTCCCACCTCTCACGCCGCGCGAGGCGCCACAATCCGATCACGCCGAACGGAAAGAGGGCGTACCAGAGAGGAGCCTCGAACCAGGCGCTCCAGTTCCCGATCAGGTACTCGAATCTGTGGTTGTGGCTGGGGGGCGCCCAGACGAAAGGTCCGTAGAACCTGCGCAGGAGCTCGAAGCCGAAGTGGGTCAGAGAGAACTTGTCGGCAGTCTCCTTCTTCTTCTCGATCGTCGGAAGCTCTCCCTCGTTCTCCAGCATCGCTTCGAATCTGCCGCGGGGTCCGAAAAACGCGGAGCGAGCCGACGGAAGCTTGAGCCACCCCGCCATCGATCCCATTTCCACGGCGATCACCGGCTCGCGAACGAGAACGAAGAGGATGCCTTCCGCTCCGAGCAGGACTCCGAGCACCAGAGCCGCGCGCGAGACGAAGCGGCGCACGGCCGGCGGACTTCCGGCGCGACGGCGAGCCCGCCACCAGATGAGCAGCGGCCATCCCACGAGTCCGATCTCGAGGAGCGCGCCGGCATAGACACGGATCAGCCGGGTGAGCACGAATCCGCAGACGAGCATGACGATCGAAACCGCGTCCACGGATCGGGACGCGTAGATCCGTTGCGCGGCAAAGATGGCGAGCAGAAAAGAAAGGGTGAGCAGGCAGTCCTTCATCAGATCCGCCGATGCGAGAAAGATCGCGTTTGGCGCGAAGGCCACGATGAGTCCGCAGAAAACCGCGGAGCGGCCGAGGAGCGGGCGCGCCACCCGATAGACGAGATAGGCCGTTCCCGTTCCAGCGAGAGCAACGAACGTCTGCGCCGCGAGAAGGCTTCCGCCCGGAAGCCAGAGGATGAAAGCGAGGAAATACTGGAACCCGACGTCATAGGTGCCGGCCAGGTCGTAGGGGCGGATGTCCAGCAGGACGGGAAGCCTCTCCGCGATCTCCTCCGCCCAGAGGATGAAGCTGCGGACGTCCACGTTGTAGCTCAGGACTCCGTGCGCTTCTTTGACGGCGAATGTTGCCAGGAGCATTCCGCCCCGAAGCAGGAAGGCGGCCGGAATGAGCCCTCGCTCGAGGTCCCGCCACGGCGGACTCGTCTCGCAGAGCGGTATCCGGGAAACTCCGAGCCACGCGCAGAAGACGACAACCCCGACCAGGAAGGACCCGTTCCACGCGAAATCGAGCAGGGCGAGCGACACACCGACGACGACGGCGCCGGCGGAAGCCACCGCTCGAAAACCGGGGGCGATGCTGGCGAGTCGAGGACCCCGGGGCGCTGTGGCGGTCACGGGCTGTGGGAGCGCTATGGACATCAGGGGACGATTTCGATCGTACTCCATCGAGCGCGCCGGCTTGCTTTCATCCGGAGCGCCACGCTACTCTGGCCGCTCATCGATGGTGTCGCTCCCCGCATCCCGGAAGGCGCGGCCCTCCGCACTTCACGGGATCGTCCTTCTGATCGGAGATCTCGAAGGAGGAGGGGCGGAGCGCCAGTGTTACCTGCTCGCTCGCGGCCTCCGCGAAGCGCATCAGGACGTCACGGTCGTGACCGAGAACGCCGGCGAGAAGATGTCGGACGAGTACGCATCGATCGGAGTTCCCGTGGAGATCCTCGACGGCACGGAACGGCCGCCCAGGCTCGCGGGAAAGCTCTTCCGCGCGCGGCGCTTCGTGGGCGGGGTCGCCTCGGCGGTCGAACGGCTTCGTCCAGCGGTGCTCCAGGCTTTCCTTCCACGCAGCAACTGCGCGGCGTCCATCGTGCGGCGCTCGAATGGCCCCGTCGTCATTGCCTCTCATCGGTACGCCGGCCGGGCGACCTGGAACTACGATCTGGGGCAAGCGATGGAGGCGATCGTCTGCCGGCGCGCCGACGTCAATCTGGCGAATTCCGAAGGCGTGGCGCACCACCTCCGGACGGTGCTTCGGCTTCCCGCCGGATCGATTCGCGTCGTCCCGAACGGGGCCGAGCCGCTCGCCGACGCCTCCTGCTTCTCCGACCGCGCGAGAATCCGCCGGCAACTCGGGCTCGAGGACGCGGACGTCGCGCTGGTGAAGGTCGCGAACCTGTGGCCGTACAAGGGATATCAGGACCTCGTGGCCGCTCTGCGGAGCCTTCCTCCGGACCTGCGCGTTCGAGCGTTTTTCGTGGGCGGGGATCGCGGCTTCGGAAGCGACCTCGAAAGCATGGTGCGAGACAACGGACTTTCCGATCGGATTCGCTTTCTCGGCGAGCGCGCCGACGTGTGCCGTCTTCTGCCGGCTTTCGACATCTACGTTTCCGCCTCCCGCGGCGAGGGAATGTCGAACGCCGTCATGGAGGCGATGCAGCACGGCCTCGCGATCATCGGAAGCCTCGTCGCGGGAACACCGGACCTTCTCGACGGCGGCGCCGCGGGGTTGCTGTATCGCCCCGGAAACGTCGAGGCGCTCGCCGGAAGCATCGTCCAGCTCGCTTCGGATCCAGCGCAACGCCGGCGCCTCGGGGCTCTGGCGCGCCGCCGCGTCGAGGTTGAATTCAACGACCGGGCGATGGTCGGCCGAACGATGCAGGTCTATTCAGACGCGAGCCGGCGCCGGGGACGAACCGCGCTCGCCGCCGAGCTCGAGGCTGCGCTCGGCCGCCTTCACGCTTCGGTGGACCACGCTCCGGCGGCGGGCCGGCCCTCGTGACGATTTCCGGAAGAGCCGCGGAGGGCACGCCCGTTACGGAAGACGAGGCGCGGTTTGCGTTCGGGAAAAACTGGACCCGTTTCCT
>DASQJK010000284.1:0-20854 GCA_035631095.1 Thermoanaerobaculia bacterium | reverse complement strand
ATTCATGTGGAAGGACGTGCCGGCGCCCGCCTGGTAAACGTCCACGACGAACTGCTCCATGTGGCGGCCTTCGAGCACCTCCCGACATGCCGCCACGATCGCGTCCACTTTTTCCGGGGACAGCCGGCCGAGTTTTCCGTTCGTCTCCGCGCACGCCTTCTTGATCCGGACGTAGGCCCGCACCATCTCAGGGTGCGCGCGCTCCCCGGACACGGGGAAGTTCTCGACGGCGCGGGATGTCTGAGCGCCCCAGTAGGCGTCGTCCGGAATCTGACGAACTCCGAGGCTGTCTTTTTCCTGTCGCAGGTCTGACCTCCCGCGGGCCGACGAAAGCGGCGCAACATTAGCAGAAGCGCGATGCCATAGAATCGACCCGGGCCAGCGACCGATGCCGCCGAAACTCCTCAGACCCGTTTTCGCCGTTGCTCTCTTCCTCTCCGCGGCGGCAGCCATCCTCCTGGGACCGTCGGGCTGCGCCCGCGCGCCTCGGAAAGCGGAGGCGGACCCTCCACCGCAGCAGGTGCGACCGGAGACGCGGCCGGCCGCCCGAGTGGAAACGACGGGCTACCCGTTCACCCGGGCGGAGCGGGCCGCCGTCGAAGAGTTCCTGCGCCGCAACCCGGGGCTTCGAGTCGCCACGGACGAAGACCGCCGGCGCGGCGCCGATTCCGACGCGGAGCTGCGGGGCCTGTACGGCGTCTACCACCCGTATTTCGTGCGCGGAGACCTCGACGACGACGGCGTGCTCGACTTCGTGCTCGCGTTCGTTCGAAAGGATTCGGCGCGGAGCGCTCCGTGGTTCTCCGTCGTCGTATTCACCGGCCGGACGACCTCCGACGGCGGGGCCTTCTCGGCCGGAACCTTTCTCGAGCGGGACGTCTCCATCGCTCGGGGCGACCTCGCCGTCGACCGCGATGCGGTCGTGATCACGCCGGATCTCGGCGACGACAACGTCCGCCGCTACAAGTGGGATGTCGCCACGCGCTCGTTCCTCTTCGTGCGCGACGACGATTCCGACCAGGATTCCCCCGTCGTCTCGCAGACGCGCCAGCGCGTCCCCGCTTCGCCGCGCGTTCGAACGGCGGCGGGTGCGGGGGCGGTCGCTCTCTGACCGGCGCGCCGGCCCCCGGCGATGCGCCCGCCCGGGCCGTAGTCTCCGTGGCCCTTCCTCTTCCGATCCGGCGCGAATTCTCCTATCTGGTGCCGGAGGGCATGGACATCCCGGCCCCGGGATCCCGAGTACGCGTTCCGTTCGCGGAGCGCGCGCTGACGGGCATCGTGGTGGATCGCGCGGAGGAGCCGGAGGAGGGGTCGCGGGGCCTGCGCGAGATCGTCGCCGTCCTCGATCCGGAGCCCGTATGCCCGCCGGACCTTCTCGACCTGGCGCGCCGGACGGCCGCCCGCTTCTTCGCCTCCACGGGAGAGGTCCTCAAGAGCGCGCTTCCCGCGCGGCTTCCTGCGGCCGGCGCGATCCGTTACCGGATCACCGAAAAGGGCGCGTTTGCGCGAGCCTCCGGAGCGGAGGCGGCGATCCTCGGCGCGCTCGCGGGCGGAGAATCGGTGCGCGCGGCCGACCTGCCGCGCGAAGGCCGGCAGGACGCCGTGCGCGCACTCGAGGAGCGCGGCTGGATCCGGACGGTCTCCGCCCCCGCCGAGAAACGCAGGCGGGTGGAAACGGCCTACGAGCCGGCCGCCGCCGGGACCGATCCCGGAGCGCCGCGGCCGACTCCGCGTGGCGCCGCGGTTCTTTCCTGGCTGCGGGCTCTCGGGCGTCCCGCGACGGGCGCCGAGGCGCGAGCCGAGACGGGCGCCGGTCCCGCCGTATTGAAGACGCTCGTGCGCCAGGGCCTCGTCCGCGCGTTCGAGCAGGAGGCGCGCGGCGAGGCGTCCGCAGGCGCGCGTCCCTTCTCCGTTGCCCGCGCCCCGTTCGTCCTGACGGGCGAGCAGGCCGCGGCGGTCGAGACGCTCGAGGGAGCGATCCGGGAACGCCGCTACTTTCCCGCTCTCCTCCAAGGCATCACCGGTAGCGGAAAGACGGAGGTCTACCTGCGCGCGATCGCGGCAGCGCTCGACGCGGGGCGCGGCGCCATCTGGCTCGTGCCGGAGATCGGCCTCACGCCCGTCTTCGCGCGCGAGCTCGACCGGCAGTTCGGCGGTCGCGCCGCGCTCCTCCACTCCGCGCTGTCCGAGAGAGACAGAGCCGCGGCCTGGGACCGCGTGCGCCGCGGAGACGCGCGCGCCGTGATCGGCCCCCGGTCCGCGGTCTTCGCGCCCGTCGCGGACCCCGGCATCCTCATCGTGGACGAGGAGCACGACGCTTCTTACAAGCAGCGCGAGTCGCCCCGCTACGATGCCCGAGACGTGGCGGCTCTTCGCGCGCGGTCCGCCCACGCCGCGCTCGTGTTCGGCTCCGCGACCCCTTCCGCGGAGGCGTATTCCGCCGCGGAGAGATCCCGCCTGACGCGCCTCTCCCTGACCACGCGCATCGACTCGCGGCCGCTGCCGCAGGTCGCGATCGTCGACCTGCGGCGCGAGATTCCGCGGCCCGACGAAAAGGGCGTTCCTCTTTTCTCGCGCGCGCTGGTGGAGCGGCTGCGGGAGGTCTTCTCGAAAGGCGAGCAGGCGATCCTCCTCCAGCCGCGGCGCGGCTACGCGCCCTTTCTTCTCTGCCGCGAGTGCGGCAACGACTTCCGCTGCACCCGATGCAGCGTCTCGCGGACGGTCCACGCGCGCGGAGGAAAGCTCATCTGCCATTACTGCGGGGAGCGCGTTCCCCGGCCCGACCGCTGCGCGGAGTGCGGCGGCACGCTCCTCGAGGCGATCGGCTTCGGGACGGAGCGCGTGGCCGACCGTTTCGCGGAGATCTTTCCGGGCGTGCCATACGCGGTGCTCGACCGCGACACGAGCCGCCGGAAGGGGGGAGCCGGCGCGGTCGTCGAGGACGTGCTCGCCGGCCGCGTTTCGTGCCTGATCGGAACCCAGATGGTGGCAAAGGGCCACGACTTCCCGAATGTCACGGCCGTGGGCGTTCTGTCCGCCGACACTCTGCTCAACTTCCCGGATTTCCGCGCGGCGGAAAAAACGTTCCAGCTCGTGGCGCAGGTCGCGGGCCGGGCGGGCCGCGGCGACCGGCCCGGGACGGTTCACGTGCAGACCTTCCACCCGCAGCATCCCGCCATCCGGAGCGCGGCG
This sequence comes from Thermoanaerobaculia bacterium, assembly GCA_035631095.1. Taxonomy (GTDB): domain Bacteria; phylum Acidobacteriota; class Thermoanaerobaculia; order UBA5066; family Gp7-AA6; genus JALYUA01. Next base: position 17,662 of record DASQJK010000284.1, on the reverse strand, counting down.
CTCCATGACGTCGACGGCTTCTGCCGCCAGGAGCTCGAGTTCCGGAGGGCGTTCCGGTACCCGCCGTTCTCCGAGCTCGCCTCGATCCTCGTCTCCTCCCCGGACCGCGAACGCGCAGAAACGGCGGCCGATGCCGTCGCCAGCGTCGCGAGGACGCGCAAGGACCTCCTCATCTCGGGACCCGCGCCCGCGCCCCTGGAGCGCATCCAGGGACGCTGGCGGTTCCAGGTCCTGCTCCGCTGCGCCGACCGCAAGTCGCTGCTCGAGGCGCTCGAGGCTTGCGTGCCCGAACGGCCGCCCGCGGGAGTCCAGATCGCGGCCGACGTCGATCCCCAGGACCTGCTCTAGCAGCGGCTAGAATCCGCAGATCCATGCACTCCGAGGAGTCCTCTTTCGAAGAGCCGATTCTGAAGCTGCGCCAGCGCATCGAGGAGCTCTCGGCGCTCCCGGACGACGCCGCGCACCGGAAGGAGCTCGACCGGCTCCGCGAGAAGTTGGACAAGGTGACCCGGGAGATCTACGCGAGTCTGACCCCCTGGCAGAAGACCCTCGTGGCGCGGCACCCCGCCCGTCCCTACACCCTGGATTACGTGGGCGCGCTCATGACCGACTTCGTCGAGTTGCACGGCGACCGGAAGTTCTCCGACGACGCCGCGATCGTGGCCGGCTTTGCCCGCTTTCGAGGAGTCCATGTCGCCGTCGTGGGCCACCAGAAAGGTCGCGACACGAAAGAGAAGATCCGCCGCAACTTCGGGATGCCGCGCCCGGAGGGATATCGGAAAGCGCTTCGGGTGATGGAGCTCGCCGAGAAGTTCCAGCGCCCGATCCTCTCCTTCGTGGACACGGCCGGCGCCTATCCCGGAATCGACGCGGAGGAGCGCGGACAGGCCGAGGCGATCGCGGTGAACCTTCGCGCGATGGCTTCCTTCGGGGTTCCCATCGTCGTGACGATCACGGGCGAGGGAGGCTCGGGGGGCGCGCTCGCGATCGGAGTCGGCAACCGCGTCCTCATGCTCGAGCACTCCGTCTACTCGGTCATCACCCCGGAAGGCTGCGCGGCGATCCTCTGGAAAGACGCGGCCCGCAAGAAAGAGGCGGCGGACGCCCTCAAGCTCACGGCGGCCGACCTGAAGGGGTTCGACGTCGTCGACGAGATCATTCCGGAGCCCCCGGGCGGCGCCCACGCGGATCCGGCGGGCGCGACCGCCGCGGTGGGCGAAGCCCTCGAGCGGCACCTTCGGCCGCTGCTCGGGCAGAACCCGGACGAGCGCCGGGACGGCCGTTACCGGAAATTCCGCGCTCTCGGGCGATTCGAGGGCTCGCCCGCCTCGTGAGCGGCCCCCCGGCTCCGGGGGATCCAGGTTGGACGGGGCGCCCGGACGCCGTTTGTCGGGGTGGCTCCGGATGCTTGGAAGCATGAAGACGATGTACGCGCACGCGCACGCCCACGATCCCGTCTGGCAGGTCCGGCCCCGCGACCCGCGCGCCTCCGCGCTCGCGGCGCGCGCGGCAATTCCCGAGGTCCTCGCGGACCTCCTTCTCGCCCGCGGAGTTTCGAGCGATGCGGATGCCCACGCCTTTCTCTCGCCCCATCCGGACGCCCTCCACGATCCGCACCGCATGAAGGGGATGGAGCACGCGGCCGACGTTCTCGTTTCGGCGGCGCGAGCGGGAAGGCGGATCGTGGTGTTCGGCGACTACGACGTCGACGGCGTCACGTCCGTCGCCCAGCTGCGCGCCGCGCTCGGTCGCGCAGGTACCACCGCGATCGCCTTTCTCCCGCACCGGCTGCGCGACGGATATGGCCTGCGGCCGGACACCGTGCGCCGCGTCCTCGAGGAGCATCGGCCGGGCGTGATCGTGACGGTCGACTGCGGCATCACGGCGCTCGAGGGCGTCGCCTGCGCGCGCGCCGCCGGCGTCGAGGTGATCGTGACCGACCACCACCTCGTCCCCGAAGAGCTCCCCGAGGGAGCGATCGTGGTCAACCCGCGCCAATCGGGCTGCTCCTATCCGGAGAAGGACCTCGCCGCATGCGGGATCGCCATGAAGCTCGCGCTCGCGATCGCCCGCCGGGCCGGCGTGCCTCTCTCCCTCGAGTCGCTCCTGCGCGTGGCCGCGCTCGGCACGATCGCCGATCTCGTGCCGCTCCTGGGCGAGAACCGCACGATCGCCGCTCTCGGGCTGCGCGCCCTCGCCGAGTCCCGCGCTCCGGGCCTGCGCGCCCTGCTCCTCGAAGCCGGCATCGCGCCGGGCGTCTCTCCCACCTCCGAGGAGGTCGCGTTCCGGATCGCGCCTCGTCTCAACGCCGCGGGGCGCCTCGACACCGCGCACCTCGCCCTGTCGCTCTTCGAAGAGCGGGACCCCGCTCTCGCGCGGCAGATCGCCGGTCAGCTCTCCGCCGACAACGCTGAGCGGCAGGCCATCGAGAGGCGGGTCACCGCCGAAGCGCGGGCGCTCCATGCGCGCGGCAGCGATCCCGGCCGGGACGCCGTGGTCGTCCTCGGCGCCGCGGGCTGGCACCGGGGCGTCCTGGGGATCGCGGCTTCCCGCCTGGCCAGGGAGTGGCACCGCCCCGTGCTTCTCTTCGCTTTCGACGGCGACATCGCGAGAGGATCGGGAAGGAGCGTGCCCGGAGTGCCGTTGCACGGGACGTTGAAGAGGATCGCGGCCTTGTTCGACGAGTTCGGGGGACACGAGCAGGCGGTGGGCGCCTCGCTGCCCGTCTCGCGGTTCGAAGCCCTGCAGGAAGCCGCGCGCGACGCGTTTGCCCTGCAGGCGCGGACGACCCCCGCGTTCCGTTTCGAGAGCGCCGACGCGGCCCTGGATCCCGCTGAGGTTTCGCGGGAGCTGACGTCGTGGCTCGCCCGTCTCGAGCCGCACGGCATGGGGAACCCGCGGCCCGTCTTCGCCGCGAGCGTCCGAACGACGGGGACCCTGCGGGCCGCCGGAGAGTCGGGGGTCAAGGGGAGGCTGCGCGGAAAAGACGGCGCGGAGCTCGATTTCGTGGCGTGGAGACAGCCGGATTTTCCTTCCGTTCCCGGCGAGCTCATCGACGTGCACTACACGCTTCGCGGCGGCCGCCGCGAGGTCGAGATCGTCGCAGCGAAACCGGCGGCGGTCGTCGAGCTCGTTCCGGCATGATGCGCCGGAAGGGCGAATGGCTCGTCGCCCTCTTCGGCGCGGCGTTCCTCGTGCTCCTCGGTATCTCTTTTCGCCCGGGACGCCGCCCTTCCTCCGGATCAGCGCGCAAAGAGTCGATGCCGGACGTCTCTTCGGATGCCGGGCAGGCGACGACCGTTCTCAAGGGCTTCGACTACACCGAGACGGTGAAGGGCAAGCCGCTGTTCCACATCCAGTCGGAACGCACCGTGGGATACGGCCCCGCCGCGGGCCTGCTTCCGAACCTCTACGCGCTCGAGAAGGTCACGCTGACGCTCTACCCGGAGACGGGAGCCCCCGTCACGGTCAACGCCGAGCGCGCGACGTACGACCATCGGACGAACGAGGCGCATCTCCAGGGAAACGTCCGGTGGCTCGACGGAAAAGGAGCGCTCGGCGAAACGGAGAAGATGGATTTCCAGCCTTCCACGAAGCAGCTCGTCGCACCGAGCGCGGTGCGGCTGACGAAGGGGACGTTTGCGCTCACCGCGCGCTCCGGCGTATACGACCTCCCGTCGCGCGAAGCGAGGCTGGCGGGGCCGGTGCGCGGCGCGGGGACGGGGGAGGGCACGGGCGGCCTCTCATCTCTCGCCGCCGACTCGGCCGTCTACCGGCGCGACGAGAACCTGGTGGAGCTTTCCGGATCCGTCTCCGGGGGCTCGTCGGACGGAAACCTCGTCCAGGCGGACCGGCTCGTTCTCAAGACCGAGGCGGAAACGAACCGGCTCGACTGGGCGCGCGCGGAGGGACACGTGCGCGGCAGGATCGCGGCGGGGTCGCTTCCGGTCCCTGCCGCCGCGGGCACGGGCCCCGCGGGCAGGGGCGCCGCGGGCAAGGGCGCCGCGCGGCCGCCCCAGCAGTATTCAGGTGACCGGGCCGGGTTGCTCTTTTCTCCCGATGGCTCCGTCCGGAGTCTCTCGCTGTCCGGAGCTCCGGCTGCGATCGACGAGCCCGCCCGGAAGGTGCGGGCGTCCACCATCGAAGTGACGCTCGAGTCGGGACGCGCGAGGACCGCGAAGGCGGATGGAAACGTGCGGATCGACTCGGAGGGAAGCCGCGCCGAGGCCGAGCACGCCACGATGGCGATCAGTCCGGCGGGAGAGATGGAAACGGCGGAGCTCACGGGCTCGGTCCGGATGACGGGGGAGAACCGGACCGCGTCCGCCGACCGCGCGGTCGAGGTCGCCTCCCGCGGAGTCTGGATCCTCACGGCGAACGCCGGGGGCGCGGGCGGAGGCTCGGCCACCGCCGAAGGAGAGGGCTCGAAGATCTCCGCGTCGCGCATCGAGATCGACGAGAAGCGAAAGGGACTGCGGGCGGAAGGCGCCGTGCGCGCGACGCTGACTCCGCGCGAGGCCGGCCGCGGCGCGGCAAGCCCCGTCGGAGACTCTTCCAAGCCCACATTCGGCAAGGCCGACCGCATGACGGTCGACGACGCGTCGAAAGTGGCGACGCTCTCCGGCAACGCGACGCTGTGGCAGGGCGCCTCATCCGTGAACGGCAACGACATCACCTTGAACGACGCGGAACGGACGCTGGTCGCGGTCGGCAACACGCGCACCGTCTTCGCTCCCGCACCGGCGCCGGGCGCCGCGCCGGCCGGAAAGGAGCGCGAACGGCACCCTTCCGTCGTGACGGCGCGCCGCGTCATCTACCGGGAGTCGGCGAAGGCGGAGCCGGCGAAGGCGAAGGAAGCCGGAGCGGCGTCTCCCGCCACGGCCCTATTCGAAGGATCGGTCGCCATGACGAGCGCCGACTGGCGCGCAACGGCGAATGAAGCCACCGCCTTCATCGGCGCGGACCGCCAGCTCGACCGGGTCGTGCTCGCGGGAGACGTGAGTCTGCTCGACACGCGCGCCGGCAGGACCGGCAGGGCGGAGCGCGCCACCGACCTGCCTCGAGAAGGAAAGACGATCCTGGAGGGCTCGCCCGCTTCCGTGGTGGACCGCGAAGGCAACCGCGTGGCCGGGGCCACCTTGACGATCTCCAAACGGGGGGGTAGCGTCGAAGTAACCGCGCCGGAAGGGGGACGTACGGAAACGATCCACAAGACGACGGCGAAATCGTGAGCGCGGCGCCGGAGAGCGCAGAGCGAAGCGTCCTTTCCGCGACGGGACTGATCAAGACCTACGGCGGGAGAGCCGTCGTCAAGGGCGTCTCCCTGGAAGTCAACGGCGGAGAGATCGTCGGCCTTTTGGGGCCCAACGGAGCCGGCAAGACCACGACTTTTTCGATCGTCGTGGGTCTCGTGCGGCCGGACGCCGGGGAAGTTCGCCTCGGAGGTCAGGACGTCACGCACCTGCCGATGTACCGGCGAGCGCGGGCGGGCATCTCCTACCTCCCGCAGGAGCCCTCCGTCTTTCGCAAGATGACGGTCGAGCAGAACCTGCTCGCGATCTTAGAGACGCTCGACCTGACCCATGCGGAGCGGCAGGAGCGCGCGGATCGGCTCCTGGCCGAGTTCGGGCTCGAGGCGCTCCGGGACCACCGCGCGTACACCCTTTCGGGCGGGGAGCGGCGCCGGGTGGAGATCGCGCGAAGTCTCGTGGTTTCCCCGTACTTTCTTCTGCTGGACGAGCCGTTCGCCGGAATCGACCCGATTGCCGTGCTGGACATACAGGCGATCGCGCGCCGTCTCGCCTCTTCCGGCATAGGGGTGCTCGTCACGGACCATAACGTCCGGGAGACTTTGTCCATCGTGGACCGCGCTTATATAATCCATGCCGGCGAGATTTTGAGGGCGGGCACGCCCCTTGCTCTATCGAGCGACGCCGTCGTGAAAAAGATCTATCTCGGGGAGGCTTTTCAGCTGAACTGACCGACGAATGGCTGCCGACGGTTTCCGGAAGACCGCCTTTAGATCGCGAGCGTAATGGCCCTCGAACAAAAACTGAACCTGAGGCTTTCGCAACGGCTGGTGATGACGCCGTCACTCCAGCAGGCGATCAAGCTTCTGCAGATGTCCAAGCTCGAGCTCGAGGAGGTCTTGAACCAGGAAATGGTCGAGAACCCCATCCTCGAGGAGGAGCAGGAGGAAGCCGCCGAGACCGAGGCCGGAGAACGGCAGGAGGCCGAAGCCGAGGCACCGAAAGCCGAGGCGGAGGCGTCCGCCGCGGCGGCCGAAATTCCCGGCGAGGCGCCCGTCGAAAAGGAGCGCGACTCCTTCGACGAGATCGATTTCGACTCCTACTTCGAGGAGTACCTCGACACGTCCTACAACCCCCGGCAGTACGAGGAGAACGAGCAGGTCCCGCTCGAGAACATCCTGTCGCGGCCGCCGGGACTGCAGGAATACCTGACGTGGCAGATCTCGATGTCGGACGCCGCCCCCGAGATCCGTGAGATCGCGACGTACCTGATCGGAAACATCGACGAGGACGGGTACCTGCGCGTGACGCGAGAGGAGATCCGGGCTGCCGGGTACGAGAACGACGAGCAGGTCGAGAAAGCGCTCGCGCTCGTTCGCTCCTTCGATCCGCCGGGCATCTGCGCGTTCGACCTGCCCGACTGCCTGCGGCTCCAGATCCGCGCGCTCGGCATCGAGAACCCGCTCATCGACAAGATCATCACGGAGCACTGGCCGGAGTTCCTGAACCGGCAGTTCCCGCAGCTGTGCAAGGCGCTGGGTGTCACGATGTCGGACATGCAGGCCGTCGTCGAGGTGATCAAGAACCTCGAGCCGAAGCCGGGCCGCAAGTACTCGAACGAGCGGACGATCTACGTCGAGCCCGACGTCGCCGTGCGGAAGATCGGCGACGAGTACGTGATCCAGTTGAACGAGGATGGCCTGCCGAAGCTGCGGATCTCCGCGTCGTACCGGAAGATGCTTCGCGGGGGCAACGGCGCGATCGGCGAGGAAGCCGCGACGTACCTGAAGGACAAGATGCGGTCCGCCGTGTGGCTCATCAAGAGCCTCGACCAGCGGCAGCGAACGATTTACAAGGTCGCCGACTCGATCGTCCGCCACCAGAGAGGATTCCTCGACCACGGGATCGAGCACCTTCGGCCGCTCGTGCTGCGAGACGTCGCGAACGACATCGGAATGCACGAGTCGACGGTCTCGCGTGTCGTGTCGAACAAGTACATCCACACGCCTCGCGGGCTGTTCCCCATGAAATATTTCTTCCACAGCGGGATCGACTCGACGACCGGAAACGACGTCTCGTCGGTCTCGATCAAGAACAAGATCTCGCGGTTGATTGCCGACGAGGACGCCCGCAGGCCGCATTCCGACGCCAGGATCATGCAGAGGCTTCGCGCCGAGGGGATCCAGATCGCCCGGCGGACCGTCGCAAAGTATCGGGAGGAGCTCCGCATCCCTTCTTCATCACAGAGAAAACAGACGTTCTAAGATCGCCCTGGAGGGATCATGGGAGTCGAATGCACGGGCCGCAACGTCGAGGTCACGCCGCCGCTCCGCACACTGGCGGAGGAGCGCACGTCCCGGCTCGAGCGTCACGCGGGAGGGCCCGTCAAGGTGCGCGTGGTGCTCACGCATGAGAAGCACCGATTCGTGGCGGAAGTCATCGCGACGCACCGGCGCCGGCGCTGGACCGCTCAGGAGGAGACGGGAGATCCGAAGACCGCGCTCGTGATCGCCTTCGAGCGGGTGGACGCCCAGGCGAAGAAGGACTCGGAGCGGCGCCGCGACCGCAAGCACCGCGGAGCCGCGGAGGCGCTTCCGCTTCGCCGGGCCAACGGCTCCGGGGAGGAAGAGGCGCCCGTCCGCGCCGAGCGGCGGATCGTTCGGCTCGGCCGGCGCGCCGCGACCAAGCCGATGTCCGTCGAAGAAGCCGCCATGCGGATCGAGGCCTCGCGAGAGGACGTCGTCGTTTTCCGCGACTCCGGCTCGGAGAAGCTGTCGGTCCTCTACAAACGCAGCGACGGAGACTTCGGGCTCATCGTGCCCGAATGCTGAACCGAGGGTCCTTTTCCGCGTGTCCGGCCGGAGCGGGTCCATGAGCGCCGAGCCGAGCGGCTTCCTCCAGAGCCTGATCGACCCGCGTCTCGTCTTCACCGGCCTCGACGCGCCGACTCTGGAGGAAGCTCTCGCGGAGCTCGCGCGCCGGATCGCCGCCGCGGGAGTCGTGCACGATGCCGCAGACCTCACGCGGCGGCTCCTCGAGCGGGAGCGGCTCGGCTGCACCGGCCTCGGCGGAGGAATCGCGATCCCTCACTGCAAGCTCAAAGAGGTCGACGAGCTGATTCTCTTGGTCGCCTCGTTCCCGCGCGGGGTGAACTTCCTCGCGCCCGACGGCATCCCGGTGACGCTCGTCTTCCTGATCCTCTCGCCCGCGCACGCTCCCGCGCTCCATCTCCAGGCGCTCGCGCGCATCTCGCGGCTCCTGAAAGGGCCCGGGGTCGCCGACTCGCTGAGGAGCGCCTCGACTCCCGAGCAGCTGGTCGGCGCGCTGAGGGAAGCCGAATCGGCCGCCGTTCCGGCAGGACGGTCCTGAAGACATGAGCCAGGCCACGGCGACCGGCGGGGCGCTCACGGCCGAAATACTGCGCTCGCCGGTCCTGCGGGACCTCGGTCTTCGGACCGTGGCCGGCGAGAACGGGTTCGACAGGGTGATCTCCTGGGGCCGCATCCAGAGACCGGGCCTCGCGCTCGCGGGATATCAGGCCTTCATCAAGCCCGGCCGGATCCAGATCTTGGGGGAGAGCGAGCTCAAGTACCTCGACACCATGCCGCCGCTTCTTCGAGCGGAACGCATTGCCGCGATCTGCGCGCTGCCGGTCGCCGCGTTCGTCGTGACCAAAGGCCTCGCCGTTCCGGAAGACCTGACTCGCGAATGCCGGAAGCAGGAAGTGCCGCTCCTCGTTTCGGACCAGACCACGTCCGTCGTCATCCAGTCGATCACGCGTATCCTGGAGGACGAGCTCGCGCCGTCGACGAGCATCCACGGCGTTCTCGTGGACGTGTACGGCATGGGGGTGCTCCTCCTTGGCGACTCGGGGATCGGCAAGAGCGAGTGCGCCCTAGACCTGATCCAGCGCGGCCACAGGCTCGTCGCAGACGACGTCGTCGAGATCCGCAAATACCCGAACGGATCGCTCGTCGGCCGCGCCGCGGAGATGATCCGGTACCACATGGAGCTTCGCGGCATCGGCATCATCAACATCAAGCACCTCTTCGGCGTTTCGGCCGTGCGCGCGTCAAAATCGATCGAACTGGTCATCGAGCTCGAGAGGTGGGACCCCGCCAAGCGCTACGACCGGCTCGGCCTCGACGGTGAGACGTACTCCATCCTCGAACGCCCCCGGCCCTTCCTCCGCCTGCCGGTCGCGTCCGGCCGCAACATCGCCCTCCTGATCGAGATCGCCGCCCGCAACGAGCTCCTGAAGAGTCAGGGGTACGATGCGGCGAAGGAATTCGCCCTGAAAGTCGACGAACAGATCGCGCGCAACATGCGCGCGACGAGGTCCAGTTGAGTCAGCCGAGCCCCACGCCGGCGGTCCGGCCCTTCTCCGTGCCGGAAACGCTCGTCATCGTGACGGGGCTCTCCGGGTCGGGGAAGAGTTACGTCAACAAGTGCCTCGAAGACGTCGGCTATTTCTGCGTCGACAATCTCCCGCTCGACCTCGTCGAGCCGCTCCTCTCGAAGGTGAACGCGCCCCGCGTCGGGATCATCCTCGACGTGCGGAATCCGGATTTCGCTCCGCACTTTCCCGAGATTCTCGCGCGGCTTCGTCAGCGGGTTCCCGGCACCCGCCTGCTCTTCCTCGACGCGTCGGAGGAGTCGCTCATCCGGCGCTTTTCGGAGACGCGGCGCCCCCACCCGCTTTCCGGGAGCCGCTCCCTCCTGCAGTCTCTGCGGAGCGAGCGCCAGATGCTCGAGGAGGTCCGCTCGGTCGCGGACGTCGTCGTCGACACGTCGGAGATGACGGTCCACGAGCTGCGCTCCTTCATCCAGAAGACGTTCGCGGCGAATCCCGACGAAGCCCGCATGATCATTTCGGCCACTTCGTTCGGCTACAAGTTCGGGGTCCCGCACGACGTCGACCTGCTCTTCGACGTGCGATTCCTCTCCAACCCGCACTTCGTGCCGGAGCTGAAGGGGAAGACGGGCTCCGACGCCGCCGTCGCGGCGTACATCGAAAAGGACCCGGAGACGGCTCCTTTTCTCGACAAGCTCACCCAGTTCTTCGACTACCTGCTCCCGCTGTACGAGCGGGAGCACAAGAGCTACCTGTCGATCGGAATCGGCTGCACGGGAGGAAAGCACCGATCCGTCTACATCGCTGAGCGCCTCGCCGATCTGATGAAGGAGCGCGGATACCCCGTTCGAGTGTCCCACCGCGACGCGACCCGGCAGTGACGAGTACTTCGCTCCCGTGATCGGGGTGCTGCTCGTGACGCATGGGAAGCTCGCGGAGGAGCTCAAAGACGCCGCGCTGACGATCCAGCCGGAGATCGCGCGCATCGTCGCGGTCGCTCTCGAATGGAACCAGACGGGAGAGGACGCGCGAGAACGGATCGCCCGGGGCCTCGCGGAAGCGGACGAGGGCGAAGGAGCCGTCATCCTCACGGACATGTTCGGAGGCACTCCCACGAACCTGACGCTCTCGTTTCTCCAGAAAGACAGGGTGGAGATCGTCACCGGCGTCAACCTTCCGATGGTGCTCAAGTGCGCGGCCCTCCAGAAGAGCGGCAAGTCCGTCGTCGAGATCGCCCACGTCGCGAAGGACCGCGGCCAGCGGTCGATCTGCGTCGCCTCGGACCTTCTCGCCGACGAGGAGGCGAGCACGTCGGCGGGTCTCGGAGAGGGGGCGGGGCATTGATCGAGCGCGAGCTCGCGATCCGGAATCGACTCGGGCTGCACGCTCGGGCGGCCGCCAAGTTCGTGCAGACGGCGAGCCGGTTTCGCTCCGCCGTGAAGATCCGCAAGAACGGGGAGGAGGTCGACGGCAAGAGCATCCTCGGTATCCTGCTGCTCGCCGCTTCGCAGGGAACGAGGATCGTAGTCGCGGTCACCGGCGAGGACGAGGCAGAAGCGTTCGCGGCGGTCGAAGACCTGCTCGCCCGCAGCTTCGACGAGGAAGAATGACCGTCCGCGGGTGACGACCGCTCCCATGGCGATCCTCCAGGGACTTCCCGTTTCACCGGGCCTCGCAGTCGGCAGGGCCGTGGTCATCCGCTTCAGCGGTTTCCCGGCGTTCCGCCGCGCCATCGACCCCTCGCAGTTCGAATCGGAGGAGCGGCGCCTCCGCAGGGCAGCGCGCCGTGCCTCGGAAGACTTCCTGCAGCACTCCGCGAGCGCGAGCGGCGCAGCCGGCACGATGGGCAGCGAGCTCGCCGCGATCCTCGAGGCGCACGGGCTCATCGCATCGGACGAGACGCTCCTCGCGGCCACGGTGGCCCGGATGCGCCGGGACAGAGTGAACGTCGAGTGGGCGCTCGCCGGTGTCGCGCGCGAATTCGCCGCACGGCTCGAGCAGGCGGACGCCGCCGCGATGCGCGAGCGCGCAACGGACATTGCCGACGTGGCGCGGGAAATCGCGCGGCAGCTGACAGGGGAAGGCCGGCTGCGGCCGGAGGATCTCGCCCGCGGTTCCATCCTGGTCGCAGACGAGCTCTCGCCGATGGACGCATCGCGCCTCGATCCGCGCCGCGTCCGCGCGATCGCGCTCGAGCGCGGCGGGCCGACCTCGCACGCGAGCATCATCGCGCGATCGTTCGGACTCCCGGCGGTGGTCGGCCTCGCGCGCGTGTGCGACCTCGTCTCCCCCGAGCGGCCCATGGTGGTGGACGGCGACCGCGGCGTCGTCGAGCCGGAGCCCTCCAAGGGGCGCCTGCGCGCGGCGCTGCGGCAGGAGAAGGAAAGCAGGGAGCGGGCGCGGCGGCTTCGCATTCGCACCGCGCGGGCGGCGGTGACCCGCGACGGAGTGCGGATCGTCGTTCGCGCCAACCTGGAGCTTCCGGAGGAGGTCCCGGCGCTCGAGCGGTTCCATGCGGAAGGCGTCGGGCTGTTCCGGTCCGAGTTCCTTTACCTGAAGGCCGCTCCCCGCGCGCCGGGGATCGACGAGCAAAGAGCGGCGTACGAGGAGCTCATCGCGGCCGCCGCTCCTCATCCGGTCATCGTGCGCACCTATGACCTCGGTGGAGAGAAGGGGATCGCGCCGGCGCTCGGGGAGAATCCCGCCCTGGGCTTGAGAGGCCTTCGTTACTGTCTGGCGCGCCCGGAGATCTTCGAGGAGCAGCTCGCGGCGCTCTGCCTCGCATCGCAGCGCGGCGACCTGCGGATCCTGCTTCCCATGGTGACTTCCGTCTCGGAGATCGTCGCCGCGCGCCGCCATCTCGAGGCGGTCGCGTCGCGGCTGAAGATCGCCGCTCCGCCGCCCCTCGGGGTGATGATCGAGGTCCCATCGGCGGCGCTTCTCGCCGAGCGGCTGGCCGAGGAAGCGGACTTCTTCTCGATCGGGACGAACGACCTCGCGCAGTACGGGCTGGCCGTGGACCGGGCGAACCCGGAAGTCTCCTCGCTCTACCGCCCGCTTCACCCGGCCATTCTCAAGATGATGCGTCTCGTCGTGGTGGCCGGGGCGGCGAGGAACCGGCCGGTGGCCGTGTGCGGCGAGACGGCGGCGGAAGAAACCGGAATCACCGCGCTCATCGGCCTGGGCGTTCGCGAAATTTCCGTGACGCCGGTCGCGATTCCGTCGGTGAAGGAGCGGATCGGGCGCATCGACTGCGCCGCCGCGCAGGCTCTCGCTGAGCGCGCTCTCGAGTGCTCCGATTATCCCGAAGTCGAAGCCATCTTCGCTGCGGGCTCGGACGAGGGCTCCCTGCCGCCCGCGAGAGAGAGCGCGCGAGTCGAGATCGACGACCTGGAGGAGGTTCCTTGAGGCGAGTCGCAAAACCGTGGGGCTACGAGATCGTGTTCGCGGAAAACGAGAAGTACGCCGGAAAGATCCTGCACGTCGACGCAGGCCACGCGCTGTCGCTGCAGTACCATGAAAGAAAGGACGAGACTCTTTACGTTTTGAACGGTGAGGTGACGCTGCTCGTGAGTGAGACCGATGGCGCGACAGAGGAGAACGCTCTGAAGGAAGTGACGCTCACCGCCGGGCAGTCGTACCGGATACGACCCGGCGTGAGGCACCGCATGAGCGCGGCCGCGCCCTGTGATGTCGTCGAGGTCTCGTCCCCCGAGCTCGACGACGTCGTCCGGCTCGAAGATCGCTATGGACGGGAGGGCACGAGCGCCCCATGAGCCCTGTGCGATTCGCTGCTTTCGCGATGCTCGCCGTCGCGCCGTCTCTTTTCGCGAGGCCGCCCGCGCCCGCGCCGCGGCCGTCGCCCACTCCGACCGCCCGTCCGCGCCTGTCCGGAGGATTCGGCCGCACGCCCGTCCCGCCGGCGGCGCGAGGGGAGACCGCCCCCGGCGGGGCGACCGCGGGGGAGCCGCCCGCCGCTGCGTCTCCGCAGGCAGCGGGGCAGAAGCCTGCTCCCTCCCGCAAGGAAAAAGGGCAGGGCACCGTCGCGATCACGAACGAGAGCCTCGTCAAGGACCCGAACCGCGGCCGGCTCACCACGTCCCAGGTCCGCCTGCCCGCTCCGACTCCCGTGCCCGCGCCCTCCGCCGGGGCAGCGCCGGCCGTCCGTCTTCCGGATTCCGCTGCGACCCCGGCGGCGGGAGCGGCGCCTTCGACCGGCGGAGACGAAGCCGTGTGGAGGGAACGGGCCCGGTCGGCGCGCCGGCGCGTCGAGGAGCTGAAGGCTGAGGTCACCCAGCTCGAGGCGGACACGAAGCAGCTCGAAACCGACTTCTATCGATGGGACGACGGCCAGTATCGGGACCGCGTCATCAAGCCGTCCTGGGACAAGAAGCGCGAGGAGCTCGAGACGCGGCGAAGGCAGCTCGTCGACGCCGAAGCGGAGCTCGCGGATCTACCCGAGAAGGCACGCAAGGCGGGGGCGCTGCCGGGATGGCTGAGGGAATGAGCACGCTTCCCGCTTATAGCGCAAGTCACTCGGAACAGGAGGGTTGCGCCTCCTCGTACCGCATCGAGACCTGGGGCTGCCAGATGAACGTCCTCGACTCGGCCCGGATCGCGGGCCAGCTCGACGCGCGCGGGATGCGGCCGGCCGGCGATGGCGAAGAACCGGACGTGGTCGTTCTGAACACCTGCTCCGTGCGGGAAAAAGCGGAGTCGAAGGTATACAGCGCCCTGGGCGTTCTGGCCCGCCGCAAACGCGAGCATCCCGACATGGTGATCGGTGTCAGCGGGTGCGTGGCGCAGGTCTCCGGCGACGAGATCCTCGAGCGGGCGCCCTACGTCGATTTCGTCCTCGGCACCGGGCAAGTCGAGCGCGCGGGCGAGATCGTCGAGCAGATCCGCAGCGAGCGCCGCCGCGTGACGGCCCTCGACCTGCCGAAGGATTCGCCCGTCTACCAGTTCAGGCAGATCAGCCGCGGTTCCTCCTTCCAGGCATACGTGACGGTCATCGAAGGCTGCGACCAGTTCTGCACGTTCTGCATCGTGCCCTTCACGCGCGGCCGCGAGCGCAGCCGCCGCTCCGCCGAGATCGTGGAAGAAGTGGAGTCGCTCACGCGGCGAGGGTTCGGCGAGGTCATGCTCCTCGGACAGACGGTGAATGCCTATGCCGACCCGACGGAGGGGTTCGGCCTGGGCGAGCTGCTGACGCGCGTCGCGCGCGTGCCCGGGCTGCGCCGCCTGCGCTTCATCACCTCCCATCCGGCCCTCGTGGACGAGGTGCTCGTCGAGGCCCTCGGCTCGTCCCCGAACATCGCTCCTTACATGCACCTGCCCGCGCAATCCGGATCCGACCGCGTGCTATACCGCATGAAACGCCGGTACGGGCGAGCGGACTACGCCGCGGTCGTCCGACGCCTGCGGGCGCGAGTTCCCGAAATCGCGATCTCTTCCGATTTCATCGTGGGTTTTCCGGGAGAGAGCGAGCAGGATTTCGAGGAGACTCTGTCGCTCATCCGCGAGACGCGTTTCGCGAACGTCTTCGCGTTCCGCTATTCGCCGCGGCCGGGGACCGCCTCCGCCCGGTGGGGGAGCGCGCAGGAGATCGCCGAACCGGTCGCCTCGGAAAGGCTCGCGCGCCTCCTGGCGCTCCAGGCCGAGATCCAGGCGGAGATCAACCGCGCTCTCGAAGGTCGGACGTTCGAGGTTCTGATCGAAAACCGCGACCGCAAGGGACAAAGCCGGGGACGCACGGCCTGCAACCGCGTCGTCCACGTGGAAGACGGCGACGACCTGAAGCCGGGCGAGTACGCGTGGGTTCGCATCGTCAAGGGGCTGCCGAATTCCCTGATATCCCGAGTCGAAACTGCCGGCCGCCGGACGGCCTGATTCCCCGGAAGGACCATTCATGGTGAAGATGGAGATCAAGGGACTGCTGATGGATCCCGTGAGCAACATGCCGGTCGTGATCCTCCGTGACGAGAACGACGGCGTGTTCCTCCCGATCTGGGTGGGTCTCTTCGAGGCGAACGCGATCGCCATCGAGATGGAGAAGGTCCAGGCCCCGCGCCCCATGACTCACGACCTGCTGAAGAACCTGATCTCGGAGCTCGGCATCCGGGTCGAGCGCATCGTCGTCAATGAGCTGCGAGACAACACCTTTTTTGCCCGGATCCACCTGGCGCGCGGGGAAGACCGGTGGAACATCGACAGCCGGCCGAGCGACGCCATCGCGCTCGCGCTGCGCACGTCCGCGGAGATCTTCGTCGAAGAGGACGTGCTCGAAAAGAGCAAGACCCTGCGGTCCGACGGGAGTCAGCCCGACCCCGATCGCTTGAAGAAGTGGCTGGAGGAAGTGAATCCGGAGGACCTCGGAAAATACAGGATGTGACCCCTCCTCACCTGATACCTTCCTCTCAGTGATCATCTCCATCACCAATCAGAAGGGTGGCGTCGGAAAGACGACCACCGCGATCAATCTCGCGGCCGCGCTCGCCACCAAGGGCATGAAGACGCTGCTGGTGGACCTCGATCCGCAGGCCAACAGCACGATGTCCTACCTCGACCGGAAGAGCCTCGACAAATCCATGTTCGACGTGCTGACGGAGAGCACCGTCGGGCTGAAGGACGTGATCCGCAAGTCAGAGCTGCCCAACCTCGACGTGGCGCCGGCGAGGATCTCGCTCGCGAAGATCGAGTCCAAGCTGCTCGGCGAGATCGACGGGCACTTCCGCCTGCGCGACAAGCTGTCGGGCTTCCGGCGGACCTACGACGCCATCCTCATCGACACGCCGCCGACGCTCGGGATGATCACCGTCAACGCGATGGTCGCCTCGACGCACATCCTGATTCCGATCCAGTCCTCGTATTTCGCCCTGGAGGGAACGGACGACCTTCTGGAGACAATCGAGAAGATCAAGGCGCGACCGAATCCGACGCTGCGGATCCTCGGAGTGGTGATCACTCTCCATGACAAGCGCACCGTGCTCGGGAAAGACGTGTACGACCAGATCGCCCAGGTCTTCGGCGACAAGGTGTTCAAGACGACGATCTCGAAGAGCGTCCGCCTCGAGGAGAGTCCGGCGCATAGGGAATCGATTTTCACTTTCGCGCCGCGTTCGAGCGGCGCGGCGGAGTACTACTCGCTGTCGGAGGAGGTCCTGTCCCGTGTCTAAACGAAGAGGCTTGCCGACCGAAGCTCGGATGGAGCACGACTCGCATTTCGTCGAATCCCTCTCGGCGCGCTTCGGCGCGTCCCTCGGGCGCTGGATCTCGATGGAAGAGATCGAAACGAATCCGGAGCAGCCGCGGACGAACGTGGGCGACCTGACGGAGCTGCGCCGCTCGATCGAGTCCAAGGGAGTGCTCGAGCCGCTCCTCGTCAAACCGATCGCCGATGGACGGTTCCGGATCATCGCGGGGGAGCGCCGCTTCCGCGCGGCGATGGAAGCGGGGCTGACGGAAGTTCCGTGCATCGAGCTCGACGTTCCGGAAAACGAAGTCGTCGAGATCGCCCTCATCGAGAATCTCCATCGGCGCGACCTTCACGCGTTCGAGGAAGCGGAAGGGTATTCGTCACTCGCCGCGCGCCACGGTTACACGCAGCAGCAGATCGCCGACGCGGTCGGAAAGTCTCGCGTCTCGATCACGGAGACGATGTCGCTCCTCGAAATTCCGGAAGACGTCCGTGACGAATGTCGGCGCGCCGACATCGTCGCGAAGTCGGTGCTCCTCCAGATCGCTCGCCTCGAGGATCCCGACAAGATGCGCGCGGCGGTCGCCTCGGTCGCGAGCGGTTCGACGCGCGACGATCTGCGCGCGCAGAAAAAAGAAGACGACGGCTCCCCGAAGCGCGCGCCGAAATTTTCTTTCGTCTACAAACCGAAGGGTGGCCCGTTCAAGCTCAACCTCTCGTTCACCAAATCACGAGTGGACAAGAGCGAGCTGATCGACGCGCTGCGCGGAGTCATCCGCCAGCTCGAAGCAGGCGAGATCCCGGTGCACAAGAAGAAGTAGCGCAAGCCGCTCGGCGACGGCGTCCAGTTTCTCTGCGCGTCCG
>DASQJK010000283.1:0-9585 GCA_035631095.1 Thermoanaerobaculia bacterium | reverse complement strand
TGCTGCGGCACGCGGCCGAGCAGGGAGTCGAGGTGCGGGAGCGCACCGTCGTGAAGGAAGTGATCTTCGAGAACGGGCGTGCCGTGGGGGTCTCCGCCGGAACCGACGGAGCCGCGGCGCAGCCGATCCGCGCCAGGGTGGTCGTTGACGCCAGCGGCCAGGACGCGTTCCTCTCGCGCAAGCTCGGGACCCGCACGTTCGACAGGAACCTGAAGCGCGCCGGCCTCTTCGCGCACTACGCGGACGTGCCCCGGCCGCCGGGCCGCGAGGCAGGCGACATCCTCCTGCCGGTCGAGGACGGCGTCTGGTACTGGATCATTCCGTTCTCCGACGGCTCCTCGAGCGTCGGCGCCGTGTTCGATCCGCTGCAGTTCAAGGCGCGCGAGGGCGAGACTCTCGAGAGCAGGTTCGAGCGTCTCATCGAGAAATCGGGCCGGATGCGCGAGCTACTCGGCCCGGGCCGCCGCACTTCGAAGGTGTCGGGGATCTCGGATTACGCCGCCAACTCGGCAAAGCTCGGAGGAGACGGGTGGGTGCTCGTCGGAGACGCGGCGTCTTTCCTCGACCCGGTCTTCTCGACGGGAGTCTTCCTCGCCCTCGCGACCGCCGAAAAAGCCGCGCGGGCCATCGACCGGGCTCTCGCAACAAAGGGCCGCGTCGATGCTCGCGACCTGCGCAGGTACGAGCGCGACACGCGGACGCTGTTCCGCCGGTTCCGCCGCTTCGTGTACGCCTTCTACGATCCCGTCTTCTTCGAGGCCTTCTGCTCCGAAGCGCCCTTCGACAAGATCCGCGCCGCCGTCACGCAGACGCTCGCCGGGGGCGTCGAAGACATCTCCTTTTCGTTGAGAGTCTGGACGGCCCTGATGTTCGTCGGAGTCGGATTCGACCGCTTCCGCCGGAAGATCGGGCTCGGGCCGAAAACGAACGAGAAGAAGGTGGCGTGAGAAAAGCTGACAGCTGACAGCTGACAGCTGACAGCTGACGGCTACCCCTTCAGCAACTCCTTCTTCAAATCTTCCTGCACGGGGTTCCCGCCCAGCCACACGGCAAAGAGGGCGTCGGCGAAGTCCTTTCCTTCGACGACTCCCTTTTCGGCGCCCTTCACGGTGACGACCGTTCCTTTTCCCGGCACGTAGGTCAGCACGATGTCGTCGCCCTTCTCGACGTTGGGGATCATCCCGCCGAGCTTGTCGAGCCGGGTCTTCAGAGCTCCCATCTGCGTCTTCGAGTTCTTCTCGAAGCCTTCCTCGATCGCCTCCGAGACCTGCTTGCCCTTGAGGCTCCTCAGGATGGCGAGCCGCATCGACTTGACCTGATCCGAAGAGGCGATGGCGGCGGCGTCCTTCGACGTGTTCTCGAGGTACAGGCCCGCCACGTACACCTTGAACATCAACTTGGTGCGGAGACCGGCGCCATTCAGATGAAGGGTCTTCCCGTCGACCGTGATCGTCGGCGGGACGTTGACTCCGGCGACCTCGACGGCGCTCGAGATGGCGGCGATGCAGAGGAGGACCAGCAGGGAGACCGACAGACGGTATTTCATGGAAGGGATTCTATCGGCTGTCGGCTCTCAGCTATTCGCTGTACCGCCCTCTCGCCAGATCCACGATCTCCCCGATCAGCTGTGTGTAGCTGCGGCCGGACTTCTTGGCCGCCATCGCGAACTCCGAGGAGCTCGCGAGCCACGGGTTGGGGTTCGCCTCGATGACGTAGACGTCGCCTTTTTCCGTCAAGCGCATGTCGAGCCGCCCGTAGTCGCGCAGCTTCAGCGCCTGATAGGCCGCCAGCGCGGTGTCACTGAGCCGCTTCGTAGTCTCCTCGTCGAGGTCTTCGACCGGCGCGGATTTGGTCACCTTGTACGCGTGGGTTTCCTTCTCCCACTTCACTTCCGTGCCCGCGATTCTCGGGGTGCCCTCGGGAAGCCTCGAAAGGTCGAGCTCGATTAAGGGAAGGGCCTCGGCGTTCTCGTTGCCGAGGACCGCCGCGTAGATCTCGCGCCCCTCGATGTACTCCTCGATCAGCGCCGGTCCATCGAACTCCTCGTGGATGTAGTGGATCTTCTCCATCAGCTCCTTGACGCTGTGCACGACCGACGTCGAGTCGATCCCGATGGAACCGTCCTCCGACGTCGGCTTCACGATCAACGGGAAGGAGATGTCGTGCGCGTGGTCGAGCTTCCCGCGATAGGAGGTCGCGAAGTAGGGCGTTCGGATGTCGTGGAACGCGAAGATCTTCTTCGCGAGCGCCTTGTCCTGGGCGAGGTAGAGGGCGTGCGGGCCGGCGCCCGTATAGGGCTTGTCGATCAGGTCGAGGTACGCCGCGATGTTCATGTCGCGCGTGTCGTCGCCCGCGTACGACTCGGTGATGTTGAAGATGAGCTCGGCGTCCGAACGCGCCACCGCGGAGAGCGTCTGGTGGCGGCCGTCCAGGATCAGGTAGGAGGGCTCCATTCCGAGCTTGGTGAGAGCGTCGAAAATCTCCTCGCGATCGAGCTTCTCGCGGCGTTTCCTGCGGGGAGGCTTCTTCGCGCGGCCCTTCGGCGGCGGAGGCGCCTCCGGCTCCGCGGGGGGCGGTGACTCCTCCCACACGTCGTAGAGGATCGCGACCTTGCGCTTCTCATTGCTCATGGGAAGGTCCTCCGGGTCACGACTGCACGAACTTTCCCCGCGCCAGATAATTCATCGCCAGGGCCGTCGCATACACCGTCACCTCGGTCAGGTGCTCGCGCTCGCACTTGACGTCCGCCTTGAGATTGAGCGCCTCGACGCGCCCGACCATCGCTTCGACGAGGTCCTTGACGAGGGGACGGGACACTCCCGTCCAGTAAGCCACCTTGTCGATGATCGCTTTGCGGTTCTCGCGGAGCAGCTCCGCGGCCGGACGGATTCCCTTGCGGCGGCGGCTCGAGATCTTGAAGATGTCCACGAGGTCGGTGTCGAGCGGCAGCTCGACGGGCGACTGTTGAGCGAGCCTCTCGTCGTAGAAGTCTCCGAGCGTGGTCTCCATCTCGTCGACGGTGATGTCCGTGGCTCCCCGCTCGCGGACCGGAGGCGTGTCCCGGAACCTGCGCGCGACGCGGTCGATGTAGCGCAGCTTCGCCAGGGCTCCCGCCCAGTGCCGGTACTTGCGCCGCCATTGCGAACCGGGAGTGAGCCACACCGCGAAGGTCTCGGCGAAATCCTCGTCGGGATGTTTCTGCGCGTACCATCCGGCGATGTGGCGCACGAAGCGGCGCGAGAAGGGGACGGGCCTGTAGTCGTCGCGATAGGCGCGGCGGAACGGGCCGAAGAGGTCGCGCCACTCGGGCGTCTTGAACAGTTGATAGGCGTAGTTGAACGCGTGCCCCGCCTCGTGGCGGAGATACATCATGATCTCGCGCTCATCTTCGAGGTCGTTCATCTCCTTCTCGAGCCTCGCGAGCTTCGGGTCGGCGAGGTAGAACGGGATTCCAATCACCGGCTCCCCGGAGGGACAGCCCCACTCGTCCGTCAGGTAACAAAGCGGCCGGAACCGCTTGAGACCCTTGCGCTCGATCTCCCGGTACAGTTTGTGGACGTAGCGCTCGAGGGGCGAGCCTTCGAGCTTCAGACCGAGCTCCTTGATCGGCTTGGTCAGGATCTCCTGAACGTCGGGAGGAGCTTTCTCGAACGCGCGCAACGATTTGGATCAGGGTAGCACGACGGAGAGCGCTACAATCTCCACCGAGGTTCCAAACAATGGCCGAATGCACGATTCAAGTCCGCCCGAACGGTCCTTACCGGCTCAACGGTCCCGCGCGCATCACGGATCCGCAGGGCAACGAGATCGTGATCGAGGAAGGCAGGGCCGTTTCTCTCTGCCGCTGCGGTGGCTCCGTGAACAAACCGTTCTGCGACGGCACACACAGCAAGCTCGGTTTCCAGGCCGCGGAAGCCGCCGTACGAGCGGGCGGCTGACCGGCTGAGCCGCTGAGCTCTCGATCGCGCGGGATCTTCCGATGATCTCGACACTCCGGGCCGCCGTCCTCGCATCGGCGCTCGCCGCATCCTCGTCCCCGGCCCTGCCGCCCCCGCTTTCCATCGACCTGGACGGCGACGGCACCTCCGAGCAGGTCGCGGTCGCCGCGAAGAAACGCGCGGCCCGCCTCGAGGTGCGCTCGTCCGACACCGGGAAGGTCATCGCTCGCGCCGACGTCCCGGTTCCGCGGTCCAAGTCGGACGGCGTCCCCGAGATCACGCTCTCGACCGGTACGCTCGGCAGCGCCGGAGCGCTCGTGGAGGTCGTAGCGGCCTACGGGTCTCAGGAGTGCAGGAGCCTCTGGCGGTTCCGCCAGAAAGAGCTTTCGCGCGTGTCCGTCGTGTCGTCGACCCCGGTTGCCGACTGCGCCCCTCGAAGTGAGTGGACCTACGGATGGGACCGGCCCTCCGAGGACGCTCCGGCCGAGTACCGCCGCGAGCGGACCCGGGAGACCGGACTCGGCCCTCACCGCAAAGTCGAGAGCTTCCGTTACGCCGGATTCCGGCTCGAGCTCGATCCCGTTCGCTCGTCCTCGGAGATCCGCGGCATTCGGATTCCGACCTGGTACGCCGCGACTCTCTATCCTCGCGCCGCGCTGGACGGCCTGTATGCCCGCTACGATCTCTCCGCGCTGAAGAAGTGCCCGCGCATGAAAATCGTGACCGACTCGGAACAGGGAGTCTTCGCGGTGCGGCTCTTCTCTCCTTCTGCTTCCTCCTCCGGCGAACGGATGCTTCCGGTGACGAAGCTCGAGCCGGGAACCGAATCGAACGAGCTCGTCCTCACGCTCGGCTCTTCCGAACCGCCGGTCCGCGCGCGCGTGACCCTGGCCGGGAGACCCGGCGTGCCCGGCGAGGTGACGCTCCAGGGCGCGGGAGCCGCGGAGGACGCTCTCTATACCCCGGCGACTCTGATCACCGACGGCGCCCTGCGCGTCTTCGCGACGGCCGAGGACGCGCTCGTCGCGACGAGCCTCGTCGGCAGCTGGTCGGGAGCCAATGCCGAGAGCGTGGTGATGACGCTCGCGTCGAATGACCCCGTGCTGCTCGGCATCGGAAACCTTCAGTTCGCCGTCGACGTCGACCGCGCCCCGGACGGCATCGACGCGCTCTTCGTCCCCCGCTCGGGAGGCGCTCCGACCGCGGGTCTCATCCTGCGCGGCCCCAACTCCATCGAAAGGGTGCCGGTGCGGTGCGAGACCGCTGTCGCCCCGTTCGGCTGCCATCCCGCCGGCCCCCCCGAGGTGCTGCGGCGCGTGGGAGGCCGGGTCAACGCTCGCTGACGGCCCTCGGGGCACCGGGGAGCCGACCCGGCCTGCTAAACTTTGCCGAATCCCATGGCACTGTCCACTCTCGGGTTATTCGTGCAAACGGTCGGCGCAGGCCTGCTCGCCGTCATCTTTCTGTACCTGTCACGAGGCAAGGGCAACCGTGTCCTGAACGCGGCCGGTTTCGGCTGGTTGTTTCTCTTCATCGCGCTCGGGTCCCTGCTCGCTTCCTCCGAAATCGCGGTCCCGTTCGCGAACCTTCCGTACCAGTACTTCAAGCTGCTCTCGTACGCCGCGCTGATCGTCGCCGCGGACCGGATGGACCACGAGTCTTCCCTCGCGAAACCCCTCCGCACCACGGCGATTCTCGGCCTCTTCGCCTCGTTCGGAATCGTGGCGGTGACCCGGACCGGGTCGCTCTTCTATGCGGTGCACATGGCGATCGGCGCCATCGCCTGGTTCTGGGTGACCGTGCTCGTCTTCCGGAGCCGGACGACTGGGCTCGGCAAGCGGTTCTCCGGGGTGCTGGCCGCTCTCACTACGCTGCTGCACATGGCCTACGTCGTCTTCTTCGTCGCGTCTGCGACCAACGCGGACCAGCCGTATCCCTTCCTCTCCTTCACCGGCTTCTACGACCTCTTCCTGCAGATGCTCTTCGGGATCGGACTGATCATCTGGGCGATGGAGGACACGGAGCGGCGTCTGACCACCGTTCACGCGCGCGCCGTCGACGACACGCAGCGGTCCAAGCGCAAGGCGCAGATGGACCCGCTGACGGAGGCGCACAACCGCTTCTTCCTCGACGAGCTCCGGCCGACACTCGCGCGGGAGCCCGCCGGCGGCTCCATCGTGCTGATCGACGTCGACGGCCTGAAGACCATCAACGACAAAGAGGGACACGAAGAGGGCGACAAGGCGATCTGGACTGTCGCGGCCGCGGTCAAGAAGCTGATCCGAGGGGACGACTACCTGATCCGGTGGGGCGGAGACGAGTTCCTCGTGGTGCTCCCGGGGATGGACCAGGAAGTCGCCAAGAAGAGGTTCTACATGCTCCCGTCGAAGATCGAGGAGGTCCGCCAGTCGCCGCGCGCCGCCGCCAGAGCCTACAAGCGATTCCTGGCCGCGTCCGTGGGCGTGACGCCTTTCTCCTCGCGCGTGCCTTTCGACATGGCGATCGAGACCGCGGACCGGGTCATGTACGAGCGCAAGAAAGCGTTGAAGCAGATGCGCGGCGATCCCCTTCAGCGGGGCGGCGCACGCGAGACTCCCAACCCGGCCCGGCGGACCTGGGACAAGACCAACTGAGGAGAGCGCGCGCGTGAGATACCACTGGACCGAATGCCCCAACTGTTCCTGTCAGGTCGCCGTCAACACGACGGCGCTCCCCGGCGGCGGCGTCTCCGGGTCGCTTCGGAGATGGTCGGCGGACCGCACCGTCAACGACGGCCGCCCGATCGTCAACACGCCGATGGACGCCCTGGGCGGCTTCACGACGGCCTGTGTATGCGGCCAGCTGCTCGTGTTCGGAGCGACGGCGGATGCGGTGGGGAGTGGGAGGGAATAGCGGCTGTCAGCTGTCAGCTGTCAGCCGTCAGCTTTCAGCCGGGCGACCGTCGCGCCTGAGCCGCCTCTTTCGGGCGGCGCATCGAAGAAATCGAGCACCTCGTTGCGTTGTCCGAGGAGTTTGCGAACCTCAGCCCTTCTCACCCCGATTCCCTTCCCGTGAATGATCCGGACTTCGGTGAATCCCGCCTCTCGAGCCTCCCGCAGGTACTCGTCCAGCGCCGACGCCACGTCGCGCGGCAAAAACGAGTGCAGGTCGAAGGAGTCCTCGATGGGTACGCGCCGCATGTTCCTCGTCGGATTGTCACGCCAGCGTCCTAAACGCCTTCCAGGAACACCTCCACCGGCATCGCCGCCTTCGCGATCTTCGAAATGATGCAGTACTTCTCGGAGAGCTTTACCGTCTTCTCGATCGCCGTGCGGTGCTCCGCGAGAAGGGTCTGTGGGACGAGCGCGAAGATCGACGTCTTCGTCATGTGGAATCCCCCCGCCGGGTCTTTGCCGAGCTCTCCCGTCAGCCGCAGCTGTGGATGCGCGTAGGGCACCGCGAGCTTCTTCAAGAAGATGGCCCACGTCGCGATCCAGCACGTGCCGACAGCCGCCAGGAACATCTCCTCCGAGTTCGCTCCCTTCCCGCAGCCGCCGTGCTCCTTCGCTCCGCCGATGGGGATCGTGAACGCTTCGTCGGCGACGTGAGCCTCGCCGCAGCCCATGCCGTCGCCGTTCCAGGTGAGCGAGACATGGTAGCGGTGAGTCTCCCCCGCCGCCGCCGCGACCGCGCCCGGGGCGGGCGCCGCGGCCTCGGCCGAGGGGCCCGGAGGCGTGGCGGCCGGCGCTCCGTCCGCCTGCGACACGTGGGTGTTCTTGCCGGATGGGAAATCGGTCATGGCTTCTCCTTGAACGAGGTGGCGGTCTTCTTGGTGCCCCGCATCTCCTGCTCCGTCTGCACGGCGTTTGCGGCGGCGAACTGGTCGAACCACGCCCACGCTCCGTAGCGAGTCTTCAGGAACTGCACCGTGTCATCGGCAAGAGCGGTCCCTTCGAGCTTTTTTTCGATCGCGTGCGCGACCACCTGTCGCAGCGTCGAGAGGTAATCGCGGAAAAACCTCACGGCCAGAGCGCGTCCCGGCTCTCCGTGCCCCGGCACGAAGTTGGCGGAGGGGTAGGCCCGGACGAGCGCGTCGAGCGTGTCGATCCAGGCGGACGTGTTCGCGTCGACCGTGTTCGGGACCGTCGCGTTCCAGAAGAGATCGCCTCCGAAGACGACGTCGGACTCGGGCACGCGCACGACGCAGTCTCCGCCGGTGTGTCCGGGTCGGAAGAAGACTTCGGCTGTCCTGCCTCCGAGCTGCAGAGTCAGACGATCGCCGTCCCCGATCGTGACGTCGGGAAGGACGAGCGTGGCCAGCATCGCGCGGTCCGCCGGGCTGATCTCCTTGCGCCAGTGAAGATTTTCCGTGCGCGTCCAGCGGCGAACGTTGTCGTGCGAAATCACGGCGGCGCCTTCCCGCCGGAACACCGCGTCGCCGCCGAGGTGGTCGTAGTGATAGTGAGTGTTGACCACCCACCGGATCGGCGCCGCCGTCCTCTTTCGGATTTCCGCGAGGAGCTCGCGCGCGGCGTCCTCCGTCGCGAACGCATCGACGACGAGCACGCCGTCGGATCCGGCCACGAATCCCGCGTTGCCGACCGAGCTGCGGTCGCCTTCATTCGCAATGGCGGCGAACGCCCGGTCGCCGACTTGAACGAGCCGGAAATGCGAAGGCAGAGGCGCCGGCTGCCCGGCCAGCCCGCGGCCAAAGAGCAGCGCGAAGAGTACGGCGAAGAGGGAGCGCATCGCGGCCATTCTAGCGGCGCCCCCTACCGACTACCGACTACCGACTACCGACACGGACTACCGACCAACTCCCTCCGCGCCTGATAGCTTCCTCCCATGCGCCGCCGCCTTCCGCTGGTTCTCCTCGCCGGCGGGGCCGC
This sequence comes from Thermoanaerobaculia bacterium, assembly GCA_035631095.1. GTDB lineage: Bacteria > Acidobacteriota > Thermoanaerobaculia > UBA5066 > Gp7-AA6 > JALYUA01. Next base: position 779 of record DASQJK010000283.1, on the reverse strand, counting down.
CTACGGCGCCGCATCGTGGCTTCTCTCGCGGCGCGTCGCGGAGCGGCTCCTTTCCTCGCGCGGACTCGCGCCGCTTCGCGAGACGCGCGAAGCGCTCCTGGCGGCGCTCTCCGACGCCGGAGCGGAGGTCGTGGATTTCCGGTTCGAGGGAGCGCCGCGCTCGCCCGTCGAGCTCGCCGCCGTCTTCGCCTCCCCGGGCGCGCCATCGACGAGAGCCACGATCGTCTTTCTGCACGGCAAGGGGGGAGGCTCCGGGGAGTGGAGGACGGACGCCGTTCGCGCGGTCGGACAGGGTTACAACGTTCTCGTGCCGGACCTGCGCGGCCACTCGCCGAGCGGCGGCGCCTTCTTCACCTTCGGTTTCCTCGAGCGCGAGGACATGGCGAACGCGGTCCGCCGCGCCGCCGAGCGCTTTCGCGTGGATCCTTCCCGCCTCGGCGTGCACTCCTGCTCCGCGGGAAGCTCGGTCGCGCTCGAGTGGGCGGCGCGCGAGACGCGGATCCGCGCGATCTGGCTCGAGTCTCCCTTCGCCGATGCACGGGCCATGGCGCGCCGCTATCTCTCCAAGGCGACCGGAATTCCGCCCGCCCTTCTCGGACTGACGACTTCGCTCGCGCTGCGCCGGGCGGTTCGCACCGTCCGTCAGAGGCTCGGCCTGCGCGGCGAGGGCGAAGGCCTCCAGGAGCTCGATCCGATCGCGGCGGCCCGCGCCATCCGGTCCCCGATCTTCTTCGTGCACGGCCGGCAGGACGGCCTCGTTCCCCCGCACTTCGCGGAAA
>DASQJK010000282.1:0-1869 GCA_035631095.1 Thermoanaerobaculia bacterium | reverse complement strand
GCCGCCCGGCATCGAAGCCACAGGTCGATGTCGCCGTGGCGGAAGAACCCGTCGTCCCATCCCCCCGCGCGGTCGTGGATTTCGGACGAGTGGAGCACCTGCGTCGGGGAGAGACAGGCGAGCAGGAAGCGCCGCGAGCCGGCGCCGCTTTTCCCCCGATCGAAAGGAAAGTAGTGGGGGCGCGGCGCGCCGCTGGCCCAGACCAGGACGGGGCGCGAGAAGACGAAATCCAGCCGGTCCCGGTCGAGCATCCCGACCAGGCGCTCGAGATGCCTCGGGGCCCACAGGTCGTCGGGGGCGAGGTAGGCCACGAGCTTTCCCCTCGCCCGCCCGATCGCGCGGGCACGGTTCGAATAGCCGAGTCCCGGGGCCTTCGGGAATCCTTCCCAGCGCACGCGCGCATCCCCGCTCGCGAGCGCTTCGCGCCGGACCGCGTCGCCCGCGCCGTCGCCGGAGACGATGACCTCGAAGTCTTCGAAGGTCTGTCCGAGAATCGAACGCAGCGCGGCGGGAAGGAACAGGGCGGCGTCGTGGACCGGAACGACGACTGAAACTCGCGGAGCCGCCGGCATCGGGCGCAACTATACCCATCCCTGCTAAAATCGTCCCGTGCCTCATCCCGAAACCCCTCGATGAAAATTTCCGTTCTCGGCTCCGGGTCCGGCGGCAACGCCACCCTCGTTTCGTCCGGAAGGACGACGGTCATGATCGACGCCGGATTCGGCCCGCGGGCGCTCGCGAAGCGCTGCCTTCTCGCGGGAGTCGAACCCGGTTCGATCGCGGCGATCTTCGTCACGCACGAGCACAGCGATCACCGCATCGGAGCGCTCGACTTCGCCGAGACGTGGGGCATTCCCATCTTCTGCTCGCGGGGAACGGCGGACGCCCTCGGCCTCGACGGCTCCCTCTTCGCGCAGTACGTTCCGGTGGGCGCCGTGCGCGACGGCCGCATCGGCGATCTCGGCTTTCGCGCCTACGCCACGCCGCACGACGCCAACGAATCGCTCGCGTTCCGCTTCGAGGACGCGACGTCCACGTGCGCGATCGCGACGGACCTGGGACGGTGCGAGCCTTCGTTCGTCGAGTTCCTCTCCGGAGTGGACGCCCTGCTCTTCGAGTTCAATCACGACGACGATCTCCTGCGCGACGGTCCGTACCACTGGTCGCTCAAGAAACGCATCACGGGCGGCTGGGGCCACCTTTCGAACCGGCAGTCCGCCGAGGCGCTCGCGCGCGCCGCGGGCCCCGCCCTGAAGGAAGTGGTGGCGCTCCACCTCTCGCGCCAGAACAACGACCCGGCCCTGGTCATGGCGATCCTCGCGGAAACCCTGGAGCGCGCCGGGTGCGGCGCCCGCTTCGGCTGCGCCGACCAGCTCCGCGGGTATGACACAATCGAGGCCTGACATGAAGATCGAAGTGCGCGTCTATCCGAAGCCGTCCGTTCTCGATCCCCAGGGGAAGGCGATCGCGGGGGCGCTGCAGCGGCTCGGGCACGCCGTCTCGGACGTGCGCGCCGGGAAGATCTTCTTCGTCGAGGTCGATTCGCCCGACCGTGCTTCGGCGGAATCGGAGGCGAAGAAGATGGCCGAAGAGCTCCTCGCCAACACCGTCATCGAAGGCTACGACGTCATCGTCCGCTGAGGACGAGACTCACTCGTCCGCTGAGGACTTTTTTTCGTGAGTCCCCTTTCGCGGACACAATAACCGCAATGTTCCCAGCGAAATCCGGCTGGCGCTGATCTTGCTCTTCCCCATCGTGGGTTCACGATGCGGAAAATCAACAAATCCGGAAAAGTCGCCGCTCTTGCCGCGGGGACGTTGCTCGCGATCGCGACCTGCGTGCGGGCTCAAACGATCGACGAATTCCCT
>DASQJK010000281.1:0-4457 GCA_035631095.1 Thermoanaerobaculia bacterium | reverse complement strand
GTATTCCAGCTGCTGAAGAAGCACGTCGACCGCTACACGCCCGAGATGGTGGAGCGGATCTGCGGGACGCCGAAGGACGCCTTTCTCAAGGTCTGCGACATCGTCACTTCGACGGGCAACGCCGCGCGCGCCGGGACGATCACGTACGCGCTCGGCTGGACGCAGCACTCGACCGGCGTGCAGATCATCCGCGCGGCGGCGATGCTCCAGCTCATCCTCGGAAACGTCGGACGCCCTGGCGGCGGCGTCAACGCGTTCCGCGGACACTCCAACATCCAGGGCGCCACCGACATGGCGGGGACCTTCGAGATCCTCCCGGGGTACCTGAAGACTCCGGCCGGGCCGCAGCACACGCTCAAGGATTATCTGGAAAGCGCGACGCCCACCACGCTCAACAAGCAGGGTTGGGCGTCCATGAACTACTGGTCCAACTACCCGAAGTTCATGGCGTCGCTTCTCAAGGCGACGTACGGCAAGGCGGGGACCAAGGAGAACGACTTCGGCTACGAGTGGCTTCCGAAGGTCGACGGGAATTACTCGTGGATGTACATCTGCGACGACATGTATCGCGGCTCATCGACGCGCGTCGGAGGCAAGGAGCCGGGACCGGAGGGGTTCATCACGTTCGGGATGAATCCGGTCTCGATCGGCCCAAACTCCCAGAAGTGGATCGCCGCGCTCTCGAAGCTGAAGTGGATGGTCGTCGGAGAGATCTACGACATCGAAACCGCGTCATTCTGGAACGCCCCGAAGGAGTACGGCACCCCGGCCGCCTCGTCCATTCAGACCGAGGTCTTCCAGCTTCCCGCCTCGGGATTCGCCGAGAAGGACGGGACCTTCACCAACTCCGCGCGCTGGTTGCAGTGGAAGTGGAAGGCGCTCGACCCGCCGGGTCAGGCGAAGACCGACCAGGAAATCCTCTCCCGCATCTTCCTCGCGGTCAGGGACCTCTATCGCAAGGAGGGGGGAGCGCTGCCTGAGCAGGTCCTGAACGTCACGTGGAATTACACGAACCCCGCGGCTCCGGACCTGGGCGAGGTCCTGAAGGAGATCAACGGGAAGGCCCTCGTCGACATCCCGGACCCGAAGGACAAGACGAAGATGATCCGGACGGCGGGCCAGCAGCTCGAGAACTTCGGACAGCTGCAGGACGACGGTTCGACGATGTGCGGCAACTGGCTGCACCTCGGCGTCTGGACGGAGGCGGGCAACAACGCCGCCCGGCGCTCGACGGCCGACCCGACGGGGCTCGGCATGTACCACAACTGGGCGTTCTCGTGGCCCGCCAACCGGCGGATCATGTACAACCGCGCGTCGGCGGATCCGAACGGCAAGGCGTGGGATCCGACCCGTCCGGGCATCGTCTGGAACGGCGAGAAATGGGTCGGGGATGTTCCGGACATCAAGCCCGACTCGCCCCCCGGCGAGTTCGGCCCATTCATCATGAACGCGGAGGGCGTCGGGCGCCTGTTCGCCCCGGCTCTGAACGACGGGCCCTTCCCCGAGCACTACGAGGCGGTCGAGGCGCCGGTGGCGAACCCCCTGCACCCCAGGGTCACCTCCAATCCGTCGAGCAAGAGATTCAGCTCGGACAAAGATGTTTACGGTACGGCGGACAAGTTCCCGATCGTGTGCACGACGTACCGGCTGACCGAGCACTACCACTACTGGACGAAGCACACCCAGGTCCTGAATCAGCTGCAGCCCGGGTTCTTCGTAGAGATCCCGGAGGGACTGGCGCAGCAGAAGGGCATCGCGAACGGGTCGCAGGTCAAGGTGACCTCGGCGCGCGGGTCGATCCAGGGCGTGGCGATGGTCACGAAACGCTTGCGCGCGATGAAGATCGACGGCAAGGAGGTCTGGGGGATCGGCTTCCCGCTCCACTGGGGCTACGCGGCCGGAAAGACGGGCCACACGGGGCCGCTCGCGAATTTCCTGACTCCCTCCGCGATGGACGCGAACACCTGGACTCCGGAGTTCAAGTCCTTCCTCGTCAACATCGAGAAGGCCTGAGGGGGCGCGCATGGTTGCTCAAAGCCTCGAGATCCGCCGCTCCTCCGCCGCCGTGCTCGGGAGTCTGTCGGGCGCCCGGACGATGGCGATCGTTTCGAAATACATCGACACCTCGACCTGCATCGGGTGCAAGGCGTGCGAGGTCGCCTGTCAGGAATGGAACGACCTGAAGCCGGTCGCCACCGAACAGGTCGGCACCTACCAGACGCTCCCCACTCTCCACGCCCAGTACTGGAACCTCATCCGATTCAACGAACGGGACCACGACGGCGGGATCGCCTGGCTCATGCGCAAGGACCAGTGCATGCACTGCGAGGAGCCCGGCTGCCTCGCCGCCTGCCCGGCGCCCGGAGCGATCGTCCAGTACGCCAACGGCATCGTCGACGTGAACCCGGACCTGTGCATCGGCTGCCAGTACTGCGAGACCGGCTGCCCGTTCGACGTTCCTCGATTCCACGCTACGACTGGAAAGATGGCCAAGTGCACTTTGTGCGTCGACCGGGTTTCGGTGGGTCTCGAGCCGGCGTGTGTCAAGGCCTGCCCGACGGGCTGCCTCCACTTCGGAACGAAGGACGACATGCTGCAGCTCGCGGGTACGCGCGTCCAGCAGCTGAAGGCGAATGGTTTTCAGAACGCGGCGGTGTACGACCCGAAGGGCGTCGGAGGCACCAGCGTCGTGACCGTCCTCGCCCATGGCGATCATCCGGACTGGTACAACCTTCCGGCCAATCCGCACGTGCCGCTGCTCGTGAAATTCTGGAAGTCCGTTCTCCGCCCCCTCGGAGGGATCGCCATCCTGGGCGCCGTCATCGGCGCTTTCGCGCACTTTACGAACTTCGGTCCCAAGGAGGTCCGCGGATCCGCTGATTCGGACGCGAACCTTCCCAACGGCTGAATTCAGCCAGAGAGGCCGACATGAGCACCGCAGCACGCGATCGGGCGATGGACGACGCGGTTGTCGTCGCGCGGGACCGGGAAGATGTCGTCGTCGGGAACGAGATCGTCCGTCACAGGCGATCGAGCCGCTGGATTCACTGGACGGTCGCCGTGACGTTCTTTCTCGGAGTGTTCACGGGAATGCCGATCTGGACCCCCGTCTTCGGATGGATGGCTTACTTGTTCGGAGGACTCACCGTCTGCCGCGTCTTGCATCCCTGGTTCGGGATCGCTTTCGCGGTTTCGATCGTCGTGATGTTCTTCCACTGGCTGGGCGACATGCGGTTTCTCCCGTCCGAACGGGGATGGCTCGGACCCAAGGCGCTGCAATACATGCGCTATCAGTCCGACGACACGGACGTCGGGAAGTACAACGGCGGTCAGAAGCTCTATTTCTTCGGGGTGTCGCTCGGAATGCTGGGACTCCTCCTCTCGGGTCTCATCATGTGGTTCCCAACCTCGTTTCCCCAGATCGTCCGCGAGCTCTCTTATCTTCTGCACGACTTCACCTTCATCGTGTTCGCCGTCTCCATCGTCGGGCACATCTACCTTTCGACGGCGGCAGAGCCCGGCACATTCGGCTCGATGGTGAGAGGGACCGTGACGCGGCAGTGGGCACGTCTCCATCATCCTCGGTGGCTGAGGGAAGTCACGGGCGAACCCGTTGAAAAGCCGCGCCGCGGCTGAGTTATCGGCCGCGGCGAAGGAATTCGAGCGCCGGGCGGTCCGCTCCGAGCTGCTCGCGGAACAGGCGCCCGACTCGGCGGAGCCGCTGCGCTTCGCCGCCGGCCTCTACCGTAGCCAGGCCGGCGTCGCCGCCTCGATCGAAGCCATGCACGCGCGAGAGCCCTTCTCGGGCCATCTCGACCGGGACGTAGCCCGAATCCTTCCTGAAGCTCTGGACGTCGTCCGGTTCGCCGCGGAGAAAGGCCCGGAGGCGCTCGCCGCGGACGCCGAGGAGAGGCTCGCCGACGAAAGCGCGCAGGCGAGAACGCGCCTCCTGGTGTTCTGGGACGAGGGCCGCCCCGCGAGCGAGGACTACCTCTCGCGGGCGATGCTGCGCCCGTACGTCGAGACCCTGCGCGTCGTGAACCGGGCACCCGCCCGGATTCACCGCCACGGCCGCTGCCCCTTCTGCGGAGGCGGTCCCTGGATCTCGTCGCGCCGGGAGGGAGGCGAGCTCGAGGGTGCCCGGCGCATGCTCGGTTGCTCGCTCTGCGGGACCGAGTGGATGTTCCAGCGGATCCTGTGCCCCTCCTGCTTCGAGGAGGACCCGCGACGGCTCCCCGCCTTCTCGAGCGATCGGCACCTGAACGTCCGCATCGAGGCGTGCGAGACCTGCCGGAGGTATCTCAAGTCCGTCGATCTCTCGGCCGACGCGCGTCCGATCCCGGAAGTGGACGACCTCCTCTCCATCTCCCTCGATCTCTGGGCGGCCGAACAGGGGTTGACGCGGATCGAGCCCGGCCTCGCGGGGATTTGACGAATTGGCTTCCGGGACGGTCGGG
>DASQJK010000280.1:0-12805 GCA_035631095.1 Thermoanaerobaculia bacterium | reverse complement strand
CTCCATCCGGATGCGGTCGATGGGCGGGATCAGCAGTTTCTCGATGACGACCGCCGAGATCATCCCGAGGATCGGCGCGCGGGTCATGAGCGATCGGGAGAGCCGGGGCACCTGCCACCAGCGGCCGATCAGCCAGGAGGTCAGGAACAGAATCGCGAAACTCGCCTCGGCGAACCAGCACGCTCGCGTCAGGATCGGGCTCTGCAGCGCCCCCGCCATGTCGCGGGTCGGCAGGATGCGGAAGACGGAAGGAGCTACGGCGGCCCCGAAGAAGAGCGGCGGGCTGACGGCGAGGGCGAGAGCGAGAAAGTGCAGGATGAGGACGAGGGGCCGGAGCTTCACGGCGCGTACTCGGCCGTCACTTTCGGGATCCTTCCCGCCGCGTGGGCCCGGTCGAGCAACAGCTGGACGGCCCGCCGGCCCTCCGGCCCGTAGGAGCGCGTCCACTCGTTGACGTACATCCCGACGAACCGGTCCGCCTTGGAGGGATCGAGGCCGCGGGCGTACTGCATGGCGTGCGCGAGTGCGTCGGGCCGGTGCTGCAGGCCGTATTCGATCGAGCGGGACAGCGCGCGGGAGATGCGGGCGACCCGGTCGGCGCCGAGGTCCCGCCTCACGACGTTTCCTCCGAGCGGAAGGGGAAGCCCCGTCTCCTCCTTCCACCAGCGGCCGAGGTCGACGATCTCAGTGAGCCCTTCCTCCGCGAAGGTGAGCTGCCCTTCGTGGATGAGCAGGCCCGCCTCGATCTCGCCGTCCCGCACCGCCTCGAGGATCTCGTCGAACCGGCGCGGAACCGTCCGCACGCCCGGAGCCCAGAGCGAGAGCGCCAGCGCCGCCGTCGTGCGCTCGCCGGGGGAAGCGACGATGACGCGGCCGGAAGCGATCTCCTCGCGAGCGATCGGCCGGCGCGATACGACGACGGGACCGTACCCGTCGCCGAAGGAGGCGCCGTGCGGCAGGAGGAGGTAGCGGTCGGCGAGCCAGGCGTACGCGTGGAACGAGACGGCCGTGACGGCGAGCTCTCCCGCGAGCGCTCGCCGGTTCAGGCTCTCGATGTCGGAGAGCTCATGGTCGAAGGTGAGACCCTCCGTGTCGACGAGCTTCTCCGCGAGCGCATAAAACATGAAGGCGTCGTCGGAGTCTGGGCTGTGCGCGACGGTGACGCGGTCGTTCTCGTTCACGCCGCGGATTCTATTCGCGGCGGTCGGTGCGCCGCGGTCTCAGAGGTCGCATCGGCGCTTGACTTCCTCATCGCAGGACGCGAGAATGATCAAAAGCAATTTTGCAAGAAAATTTTGTTGAACCCCGTGAACAAGAACTTAAAATGAAATCGCCGGATGGGTTGCAGCCCACCCGGCGATTTTTGGAACGTATGCGCGTTCAATCGTTCGGCAGCGACAGACGGAAGGCGATACGCCCCTCCACGGGGGCGGCAAAATTAGCATCTCGCCCGAACGCTGTCAATCGGCTGTCGGGAGGGAGGTGACAAAATGGCAACGAAGAAGAAGGCCGCTTCCAAGAAGGGCGGTTCCAAGAAGGGCGGTTCGAAGAAAAAGAAGTAAGTAAACCAAGTACTTACGATTCGACCGTTCGAAATTTTCGGGGGCCTCTGGCCCCCAATTTTTTTGTCCGAAAGTGTCCCCTTCCGAGTCCGTCCAGCCGCCTCCGAAACCCCCGTCCGGAAGCCCTTCTATATCTGTGTTGATATAGTTTTCACGTGTCGCTTCCGCACGTTCTCCTCGGGCTTCTCTGGGATCGTCCGAGCACCGGATACGACCTCGCGCGCTCGCTCGAGAGCGACCTCGCTCCTCTCTGGCGCGCCGAGATCTCCCAGATCTACCCGGCGCTCGCCCGCCTCCGCAGGGCGGGATTCATCCTCCTGAGGGTGCTCGGCCCCCGTCACGGACCCCGCCGCAACCTCTACCGCATCACCGCGGCAGGGCGGCGGGAGCTCCGCCGGTGGCTGGTCGAACCCTCGCCTCCCCCCTCCTCCAAGGACGAGGGGCTGACCCGCATCGCATTCCTCGACGCTCTGCCGCTTCCCGAACGGCGGCCGCTCCTGGCGCGCTACGAGCGCTCGATCGCGGAGGAGGTCCGGAGGCTCAAGGACTCCTCGCCCGCGTCGGGCTCTCTCCGCGAGGGGCGGCGCGGCGCGATCGAGCGGCTCGAGGCGACGCGGCGTTGGGTACGCTCGGTCGGGGCCGAGCCTCCCCCGCCGCCGGCGCAGGGTCCCGGCACGGTGAAGCGCAAATGAAACTCGGCGCCGTCGTGCTCGCCGCTGGACGTTCGCGGAGGATGGGCGCGGAGAAGATGCTGTTGCCATTCGGTGCTTCGACCGTCCTCGGAACCGTGCTCGACACCCTGGCGCGCGCGGGAGTCGAGGGCGCGAACACGATCGTCGTGGCGCGGCCGGACCTGGCCGGCGCCGAAGCGGCCGCATCCGCCTGCGGGAGCAGCCTCATCGTCAACCCGGACCGCGAGGCGGAGATGATGTCGTCGATCCGTCTCGGGATCGAAGCTCTGCCCGGTGTTCTCGACGCGTTCTTCGTGTGGCCGGCCGACCATCCCGCCGTTTTCCCCGGGACGGTGCGCCTTCTCGCGTCGCTCGCGGACCCTGCCGCCTCGCTGATCCCGACATGGAAGGACAGGAGGGGGCATCCCGCGCTGGTCGGACGGAACCTGCGGGCCGCGGCCCTCGCGTGCCCGGACGGCGGAGGACTCCGGGAGCTCTGGCGGGCGCGCGCCGAGGCAGTCAGGGAGATCGCCGTCGAGGATCCGGGTGTCGTCGCGAACGCGGACACACCGGAGACGTACGAGGCCGCTCTGCGGATCTGGAGAGAGCGAATCTGACGCGCTCTTGCCGCGGCTCGAGAGCCTTCGCGGGCGTATGATTCGGTCTCTCTCGCAATGAGGCAGGAGGAGACATGAGCGACTCCGAAGACCGGCCCGGTTTCACCCGACGGGATCTCGTGCGGGGGGCGCTCGTCGGAGCCGTCGCCGCCAGAGTCGGCGCGAAGACTCCGGCGCCCGCCGACGCCTCGATGGGGCCCGGCGCGGTGCCCCTCACTCTCAACATCAACGGGCACGCGTACCGGCTGAACGCCGAGCCTCGCGTCGTGCTCGCCGATGCCCTTCGCGAGCGGCTCGGCCTGACGGGGACCAAGGTCGTCTGCGGCCGCGGCGCGTGCGGCGCGTGCACCGTCATGGTCGACGGTGAGACCGCCTGCTCCTGCCTGCTGCTCGCGGCGGAGGTGCAGGGGCGAAAGATCACGACGATCGAGGGGCTCGCCGCGGACGGAAGAATCGCCCCGATCCAGGAAGCTTTCGTCGAAGCGGACGCTCTCCAGTGCGGCTTCTGCACGTCCGGCATGGTGATGTCCTGCAAGTCGCTTCTCGACCGGAACCCGAAGCCCTCGCGCGAGGAAATCAAGCACGCGCTGGCGGGCAATCTGTGCCGCTGCGGAACGTATCCGCACGTCATCGACGCCGTCGAGCGGGCCGCCGGGATCCGGACCGCGGGACGCGCGGAAGAGCCGGCCGGATTCACGGTCGCCGCCGGGTTCCGCCGCCGACCGGAGCTCCACGAAGACGCCCGGATCGATTCCGCCACCGCGGAAGCGATCGAGGAGGCCTGACATGAGCAAGGAAAAGCTCCGCCTCGGGTTCCAGGGCCGCTTCGAAGAGAAGGTCGTGGAGGTCGCCGACGGCGACCCGGCGCCGTGGGATCCCTCCCGCAAGTTCTCCATCATGGGCGCCCGGACACCGCGCCTCGACGGCCGCGCGAAGGCGACGGGCGCCGCGCGGTACTCGATCGACGTCGTGCTGCCGGGGATGCTCTACGGAAAGATCCTCCGCTCCCCCTACCCGGCCGCCGTCGTCAAGAGCATCGACCTCGAGCCGGCGCGGAAGATGCCGGGCGTCAAGGCGGCGATGGCGATCGCCAAACCGGGCGACAAGCTGCGGTTCGCGGGTCAGGAAGTCGCGGCGGTGGCCGCGGACACGTCCGAGCGCGCGCTCGACGCGATGCGCGCGATCCGGGTCGAGTACGAGCAGAAGCCCTTCGTCGTCGATCCCGTGAAGGCGCGAAACGACGACGCGCCGCTCGTCTTCGAGGCCGCCGCCGAGACCAAGACGTCGGCGGGAGACGTGGGAAACGCCCGCAAGCCTCTGCCGAAGAAGGGAAACGTCCAGGGACCGCGCGCGTCCGCCAAGGGCGACGTCGAAGAGGGCTTCCGCAAGGCCGACGCGATCGTCGAAGGCACGTACGTGACCGCGGTGCAGACGCACAGCCCCCTCGAGACGCATGGCATCGTCGCGAAATGGGAAGGCGACGACCTGACGGTGTGGGCCTCGACGCAGGGGATCTTCTCCATGCGCGACGAGCTCGCGGAGACGCTCGGCATCCCCGCCTCGAAGATCACGGTCCTGACCGAGTACATGGGAGGCGGGTTCGGGGCGAAGTTCGGCGCCGGCGTCTACGGCGTGACGGCCGCGAAGCTCGCGAAGGAAGCGGGCGCCCCCGTGAAGCTCTTCCTCGATCGCAAGGAGCAGCATCTCGCCGTCGGCAATCGCCCCTCCGCGATCCAGTGGGTCAAGGCGGGCGCCACGAAGGACGGCAAGCTGACCGCTCTCTCCCTCCTCGTGCACGGCAACGGCGGGACCAACGGAGGCACCGGCACCTCAGGGCCCGTGAAGAACGTCTACGAGTGCGCCAACGTCAAGACGGAGGAGTACGACGTCTTCACGAACGCGGGCCCGTCGGCGGCGTTCCGGGCGCCCGGGCATCCGCAGGGCTCCTTCGCGCTCGAAGCGACGATGGACGAGCTCGCCGCGAAGATCGGAATGGACCCCCTCGAGTTCCGCATGAAGAACGACCCGTCCGAGATCCGTCGCGAGGAATTCCGCATCGGCGCGGAGAAGATCGGCTGGAAGGACCGGGACGCACGGCGGAAGAGCTCGAAGGACCCCGCCATCCGACGGGGCATCGGCGTGGGCGCGGCCATCTGGTACAACACCGGCGGCACCGGCCCCAAGGCGACGGTGACCATCCACCGCGACGGCTCCGCGGAGGTCGTCCACGGCGTCCAGGACCTCGGCACGGGCGCCCGCACGATGGTCGGCATCGTCGCCGCGGAGGAGCTCGGCCTTCCGCTGGCGAACGTCGCCGTGAAGATCGGCGACACGCGCATGCCCTACGGACCCGGCTCCGGCGGCTCGACGACGACGCCGTCCACCGCGCCGACCATTCGCGCGGCCGCGTGGCAGGCGAAGAAGAAGATGGCGGCCGTCCTCGCCTCCAAGTGGGGAGTTCCGGCCGAATCGGTCGAGGAAAACGGGGGCGCGTTTGCCGCGAAGGGCGACGGCGGCGACGCCGTCCACAAAGCGTCGTGGAGGGAAGCGTGCGCGGCCCTTCCCGCGGAGGGCGTCTCCGCGACCGCGTCCCGCGCCGAGAATCACGGCGACGCGTGGAAGCGTTTCACCGCCGGCGCCCAGTTCGCCGAGGTCGAGGTGGACATCGAGACGGGGATCGTCCGCGTCCGGAAGATCGTCGCGGTCCACGACTGCGGCCTCGTCGTGAACGCCCTGACCACGGAGAGCCAGATCCAGGGCGGGATCATCCAGGGAGTCTCCTACGCGCTCTACGAGAACCGGATTCTCGACAACCAGACGGGCCGCATGGTCAATCCGAATGTCGAGCAGTACAAGATCGCGGGCGCGCTGGACGTCCCCGAGATCGACGTGACGGTCCTGCCCGTGTGGGACGGCGTCAACAACACGCACTCGGTGGGAATCGGCGAGCCCTCGACGGTTCCGACGGCGGGAGCCATCGCGAACGCGGTGTCGCACGCGATCGGAGCGAGGATCCGCAGGCTCCCCATCACCCCGGAATCCGTGCTCGCCGCTTTCGATGCGGCGGCGGCCGGAAAGGGAGGTGTGGCATGAAGGCGTTCACGCTGCTCCCCGTCGCCTCGCTCGCGGAAGCCTCGCGCGAGTGGGTCAAGCCGAAGACCGCGCTGAAGGCCGGAGGCGTCGACCTGCTCGACCGGATGAAGGAGGGCCTCGACTCTCCGGACCGCGTCGTTTCGATCGCGCACGTGCCGGGCCTCGCCTCGATCGAGCCAGGCCCTCCGGCGCGAATCGGCGCTCTGGCGACGCTCGCGAAGATCGAAGCCCACGCGGGAATCCGCAAGTACTACCCGGCTCTCGCCGAGGCCGCCGGTGGCGCTGCGACGCCGCAGATCCGCAACATGGCGACCCTCGGAGGCAACATCGCGCAGCGGCCCCGCTGCTGGTACTTCCGGCAGGCGGAGTTCGACTGCCGGAAGAAGGGCGGGGACACCTGCTTCGCGAGGTTCGGAGAGAACCGTTTTCACGCGATTTTCGACACGGACATCTGCTGCTGCGTCCATCCCTCGGCGACCTCCGTCGCGCTCATGGCGTACGGCGCCAGGCTCGAGACGGTCTCGGCGAAGGGCAAGCGGTCGATCCCGCTCGACCAGTTCTTCGTGCTGCCCGACGAAGACCCGACGCGGGAGAACGGGCTCGGGCCGGGCGAAATCATCGAGTCCGTCGTGATCCCGCCGCCGGCTTCCGGCTCCCGCTCCTCCTACAAGAAACTGAAGGAGAAGGAGAGCTTCGACTGGCCGCTGGTCGAGGCGTGCGTTGCCTTGACCGTTTCAGGCGGCGCGATCCGCGAGGCGCGCGTCGTGCTGGGATCCGTCTCGCCGGTTCCCCGCCGGGCCCTCGCCGCGGAGAAGCTCCTCGTCGGGTCGGCTCCGTCGGAAGCGCTCTTTTCGAAGGCCGCCGCGGCGGCGCTCGAGGGCGCGACGCCGCTCGAGCAGAACGCGCACAAGGTCCGCCTCGCGCGCGTCATGGTGGAAAGAGCGCTGCGCGACGCGCTTGCATGAAGAAAAAGGGAGGGACGGACGATCCCCTCGCCCCCATGCGCCGGTTCGCGAAGCCGATCCAGGACGGCTACCGCGAGCCGGACCCGTTCCTGTGCCGCCACCTTCGGACGAAAACCTGGTACGTGCCGGACTCGTTCGCCGAGCGAGACATCTCGAGATCCTCTTCGACCGCGCAGTACTGGTGCCTGAAGACGATGCGAGCTGACGGCCCCGACGGGGCGCTGGCGCTGCCGGAGGACTGCACGGACGAGCGGGCGTGCTTCGAGCCGGCGCTGGTCCCTAACGTGTCATCCTGAGCGCCGGCGCCGGTACCGACGTGTCATCCTGAGCGCCGGCGCCGATACTGAAGTGTCATCCTGAGCGGAGCGAAGGATCCGCCCTATTTCTTTTTAAGCTCCATCAGCACCTGCCTCGCGACGGCTTTCAGCGTGTCGAACACTCCCACGCCGGTCGGGGCGGTCGCTTCGAAGGTCGGCTCTCCCTTGATGTTCAGCTGGCGGTACATCTCGTCGCTCGGCACCGCCGTCGGCAGGTCCCGTTTGTTGAACTGCAGCACGTACGGGATCGTGGCGATCTCGTAACCCTGCTCCTTCAGGTTCTTGTCGAGGTTGCGGATCGACTCGGCGTTGGCCTCCATCCGGGCTTCCTGCGAGTCGGCGACGAAGACGACTCCGTCGACGCCTTTCAGGATCAGCTTCCGCGACGCGTCGTAGAAGACCTGCCCGGGAACCGTGTAGAGGTGGAACCGCGTCTTGAATCCCTTCACGGTGCCGAGGTCGAGCGGAAGGAAGTCGAAGAAAAGGGTCCGGTCCGTTTCCGTCGCGAGCGAGATCAGCTTGCCCTTCGCGGAGGGGTTCGTCCGGTCGTAGATGTACTGGAGGTTGGTCGTCTTTCCGCACAGGCCCGGGCCGTAGTAGACGATCTTGCAGTTGATCTCGCGGGCGGCGTAGTTGATGAAGGTCATGGCTCGAGCGGAGCGACTCCCTGGCGGGTGCGCGCCCCGGTCACTCCGAGAAGAGGCGGTCGATGTCGTCGTCGGTGATTTCGGAGAACGGCGACACGAAATCGGCCGGGAGATTCTCTTTTTCCGTCTCGACCTTCTGAGCGATCTCGTCGAAGATCCGGTCGAGCTCGGCGGTGGCGCGGCGGACCCGGAGCCGCACCAGCCCGAGCGACGAGCGCTCGTCGAAGATGACGACCAGGATCACCCGCTTGGCGACGATCGAGATGTGGATGTTGTCCTTCTCCCCCTCGTGGAAGAGGATCGAGAACTCCTTCTCCCCGATCAGCCTCGCGAGTCCGTCGGTGGCGGCGACGTTGCCGGCCGTCAGGGACGCGAGCGAGGTGGTGTCGAGGCTCGCGAGATCCCCGGTGGCGGCGATCTGCTGGCCGTTCTTGTCGACCAGGAAGACGACGTTCGCGTTGGCGTCCGTCCGAAGACGATGCAGCGCGTCCTTGATCTTCTGGAATTCCTCGTCGTACAGGACGAGGTCCGGCGTCGCCATGGTTTAAATCTTTCTCCGGTGAGTACTTATCTGAGCAGTTATTCTACAACAGGGCGCCGGTCAGACGGCTGTCAGCCCAATTCCCGCCGGTTTTCGAGCGACCGCGCCATCGTCACCTCGTCGGCGTACTCGATGTCGCCGCCGACCGGCAGCCCGAAAGCGATGCGCGTCACGCGCACTCCGCTGCCCTTCAGCCGCCGGGCGACGTACAGCGCCGTCGCCTCCCCTTCCACGTTCGGGTTCGTCGCGAGGATGACCTCTTTGACGTCCGGAGCCACCCGCGCCAGGAGGCCGGCGACGTCGATCTCGTCGGGCCCGATCCCCTTCAAGGGCGAGAGCGCGCCCCAGAGCACGTGGTAGCGGCCGCGGTACTCACGAGTCTTCTCGATTGCCGCCACGTTTCCGGGCTCCTCGACGACGCAGAGGATCGAAGCGTCGCGCTCCGGATCGGAGCAGACGCCGCACGGGTCCTCCTCCGTCAGCGTGTTGCACACGGAACAGCGGCGGACCGCGTCACGCGTCTCGGAGACCGCGCGCGAGAGCCGCTCCGCCTCTTCGCGCGGCGACCGGAGGAGGTAGTAAGCGAGCCGCGCCGCGCTCTTGCTCCCGATGCCGGGAAGCCGCTGCAGCTCGGAGGCGAGGCGCTCGAAGGCGCGCGGAACGCCGCTCAGGCGCTTACCTTCCGCCCATCATTCCGCCGAGCATGGAGCTCGTCTTCTTCTGCACGGCTTCGTCGACCTGCCTGGAAGCCTCGTGGAAAGCGGCGAGGATGAGGTCCTGGAGCGTCTCCACGTCTTTGGGATCGACGCACGCGGGATCGACGGTGACAGAGAGCAGCTCCTTGGCGCCGGACATCGTCACCTTCACCATCCCGCCGCCCGAGGAAGCTTCGACCTTCATCGCGTCGAGCTCGGCCTGCATCTTGTTCTGCATCGCCTGAGCCTGCTGCATCATCTTCTGGATATTCATCGCTCTCGCTACTCCTCTTCCTTCACTTCGGTCAGCTCGGCCCGGAAGAGCTCCATGGCGGAGCGCACGACGGGATCCGTCTCCGCCCGGTTGCTCGCCCGCTCGCGCGAGAGGGCCTCGCCGGGAACTTCCCGCGCCGCCTGTCCGAGGTCGCCGTCCGCGGGCGGACCGGTCTTCAAAACGACTTTGAGCGGACGGCCAAACGCCTCCTTCGCCACCTCAGCGAGGAGCTTGCGCGTGGCCGGCTCCTCCAGCGCTTCCTTGGCCGCCGCCTTGTCGATTCCGAACTTCAGGACGAGCTCGTCGCCCGCAACCTGGATGGAGCCGGCGAGGCTCGCCTGGGCGGAGGTGATCCGGCGCCGCGAGTCGAGGATTTCGTGGAAACGCGCGAGTGCCGCGGCGTCGCTGATTGCGGCGGGGGGCGGCGCGGGCGGGTCCGGCTCGGCTTCGACCGGAACGATCGAGAGGATGCGCGCGCCGCCGCTCGAAGGCGCCGGAGCGGGAGCCCGCTGCGCGGAAGCGGGCGGCCCGGGAGTCTCCAATGTTGGAGCCGGCGCACCCGATGCGAGAACGTCCTCGATCCGCTTCAGCCGCGGGAGCTCCGCGAGGCGAAGCACGAGCATCTGAAGGACGAGTCCGGCGTCGTCGCACCGCTTGGCGAGGTCCACCGCTTCGAGAGACAGCGAAACCGCCCGCAGGAGGTTCTCGTATGGCATCGCGCGCGCGAGCGCTTCGAGGCGCGGCCGATCGGCAGGGGTCACGCCCGCGTCGCCGCCGACGGCGAGCAGAAGGAGGGTCTTCAAGAGCTTCAAGAGCTCGCGAAAGACGTGACGCGGGTCCTCTCCCGCCTCGGACAGGCGCGAAAGGGTCGCGATGGCGGCGGCGCGGTCGCCGCTCGCGACGGACGAGTACACGCTCTCGAGGAGCTCCCGGTCGACGAGCGCGAGAATGCTCGCGCACGCGGCTTCGTCCACCGTGTCTCCGCCCGCCAGGGCCGCGGACTGCTCCAGAAGCGAAAGACCGTCTCGCAGGCTGCCCTCCGCCGCCGACGCCAGCAGTGCGACGGCTCCGGGCGTCACGGGGATCTTCTCCTCGGCGGCCACGCGCGTGAGCTGCTCGGCGATCTCGGCCTCGGTCAGAGCGCGGAACCCGAACCTCTGGCATCGCGAGATGATCGTCGCCGGTATCTTGTGGAGCTCGGTCGACGCGAGGATGAACCGCGCGTGGGGCGGCGGCTCCTCGAGGGTCTTCAGGAGCGCGTTGAACGCCTCCGTCGTGAGCATGTGGACTTCGTCGATGATCGCGATCCGGTACCGGTCCCGCTGGGGGGCATACCGGACAGTCTCGATCAGCTCCCGGGCGTTCTCGATCTTGCGGTTCGACGCGCCGTCGATCTCGTGGACGTCGAGCGACTCGCCGCGGGAGAGAATTTCGCGGCAGGAGGCGCACTCGCCGCACGGGGTCACGGTCGGCCCCTTGTCGCAGTTCAAGGCGCGGGCGAGAAGGCGCGCCGTCGAGGTCTTGCCGACGCCGCGCGGGCCGGTCAGGAGATACGCGGGCGCCGTCCGGCCCTCCGCGATCGCGTTGGCGAGCGTCTTTGCGACGGCCTCCTGCCCCACGAGGTCGCGGAACAGGCGCGGACGCCATTTGCGGGGTAGCGAGAGATGGTCGGTCACGGTGTGAGATCGTCCATGGAAAAACCGGCCGCCGAAGATGGATTCAGGTTGACCTGCGGCGCCCGGTGGCGCCTCCTGATCGCTGCTTCCTTCCGGACCTGACGAGGTTCGGAGGCTTCCGTCGCACAGGGCCCGAACCCATCTTCGGCGGCCGGAACGGCGATCTTAACGCAGTCCTCCCTCATCCGGCGGAGCGGCGCGAGCCCGGGTCCCTGTCCAGGATGAGAAGCACCACCAGGCCGGCCGCGGCGAGAAAACCGGCCGCGAGGTCCGTGTTGTGAAGCGATCCGGGCGGCAGCTCCGGCCACAGGCCGTTCTCCGCGAGGAGGCTGAAGACGAGAGAGAAAGCGCCGATCGAGAGGAGAGCTACCGCGCAGCGGAGCGCGAAACGCGAGCGCGGCGTCATTCCTTGCAGCGCGCCTTGACGAAAGCGATGACCGCCTTCGCGAGAGCGGGAGGAACCTCCGAGGGCTTCAACATCTGGAGCGTGCGGCCGGTGACGCGGTAGCTCACGAGGAACTCGCCGCACGGCGGGCAGTCGGAGAAGTGGCGGTCGAGCTCCGCTCGCAGCTCAGGCGGCATGGTGCCGGATTCGTAATCGAGCAGGAGCTCGAGGATGGCCTTCCGGCAGCTCACCATGTCGTGGCCCTCGGGGCCCTCGCCGCATCGGAACGTCATGTGCGGGCCGCCTGGGCGGCAACGGCCGCCGGCGGCTTGGAGATCTCGGTCAGCCGCTGTCTCACGTAGAGCCTCGCCCGGTGAAGGCGCGACTTGAAGGCCGGAATGGAGATGTCGAGGATCTCGGCGATCTCCGGCGCTGCCAGCTGTTCGACGTCGTTCATCCAGATCACGTCCCGGTAGGCGTCGGGCAGCTCGGCGATGAACCCCTCGGCGCGTTGGGCGAGCTCCCGCAGGGCCGCCTCGTCGTCGATCCGGATCGACTTGTCGGGGACGTCCGCCGGCACGAGGTGGCCGTCGGCCGAGAAGCGCGGGAGGTAGTCGTCGATCGCGACGGTGGGGAGGGACGGGCGCCGACGGGCCCGGCTGTAGGCCGTGTTCAAAGCCACGCGGTAGAACCAGGAAAAGAACTTCTTCGACTCATCGAAGGTGCCGATCTTCCGGTAGAGCGTGAGAAAGGCGTCCTGGGTGGCCTCCTCCGCGTCCTCGGAGTTGCGGAGGACCCCGTAGGCCAGGGAATAGACGCGGGCGTGGTACCGCTCGACCATCTGCTCGAAAGCGGCGTCGTCGCCGGCCTTGATGCCGCGGACCAGGTCGAGGTCGGTGGGCAATTCGGCCGGGCGGTCACTCATGAAATACGCCTGTCGCCATAAGAGGATTCCGATTCTACTAGCGCGAATCGGGTGATCGGGTGATCAGGTGATCAGGTGATGTGGCGGAGAGGAGGGGATTCGAACCCCTGGTACCTTTTGGGTACACACGCTTTCCAAGCGTGCTCCTTAAGCCACTCGGACACCTCTCCGGGGCCGCCAAAGATACTTCATCCGACGGTCCCAGCTATTTCTCTCAGGTTGTCCCAGCTGTAGATGCCGTCGTTGTGGCGGTCGGCCCAGTCGATCTGGAGCGCGTAGCCGCCGACGCGGCGATGCGCCAGCGCCAGGAACGATGCCGGCGTGTAGGGGCGGTCGGGGCCCTTGTAGAGGTTTCCCATGATGTCGCGCTCCCCTTTGCACATCGCGCAGGGGCACGCGCGGCGCAGCGTCTCGAGCGGGATGTAGTCCTCCTTGCC
>DASQJK010000279.1:0-5602 GCA_035631095.1 Thermoanaerobaculia bacterium | reverse complement strand
GTGCACGGTGTGTTCAAGGCGAGCGACGCGGTCAAGAAGACGCTCGCCGATCGGATGGGTGAATAGTTCGGGAGACGATGGTCGAAATTGCAGAGGCCGCAGATCCCGAGGACGTCGCCGCGGTTCGCGCGCTTCTCCTCGAATACCAGGCGTCGCTCGACGTCGACCTGGCGTTCCAGGGATTTGCCGGCGAAGTTTTCGCGCTGCCCGGCGCGTACGCTCCGCCGTCGGACCGCCTCCTCCTCGCGAAGCTCGACGCCGCCGCGTGCGGCTGCATTGCTCTCCAGGCGATCGACTCCGCGACGTGCGAAATGAAGAGGCTCTACGTGCGCCCGGCATGCCGCGGAACGGGGATCGGCCGGCTCTTGATTGCGCGGCTCCTCGACGAGGCGCGCGCAATCGGGTACCGCACGATCTGCCTTGATACCCTCCCGTCGATGACGCGCGCGGCCGCCATGTACGAACAGCTCGGCTTCACGGAGATCCCGCCGTACCGGCACAACCCGGTCCCCGGCACCCGTTTCATGTCCCTCTCTCTGGAGTGAGCGCCATGCCGAAGGTCCGCGTCCACACGTTTTCGGTTTCTCTCGACGGATTCGGCGCCGGTTTGAATCAGGACCTCCAGAACCCGCTCGGCGTCCGCGGGCCCGAGCTCTTCGACTGGTTCTTCCATACGCGGACTTTCCAGAAGATGCACGGCGGCGAACAGGGCGAGACCGGCATCGACGACCAGGTCGCCGCGAAGGGTTTCGAGAACATCGGCGCGTGGATCCTCGGCCGCAACATGTTCGGGCCCGTTCGGGGGCCGTGGCCGGACGACAGCTGGAAGGGATGGTGGGGCGAGGAGCCGCCGTACCACGTTCCCGCGTTCGTGCTGACGCATCACGCGCGCGCTCCGCTCGAAATGAAGGGCGGCACCGTCTTCACGTTCGTGACCGGCGGCATCCGGGAGGCGCTCGAGCTGGCCAGGAAGGCGGCGGGTGATCGCGACGTGCGCATCGGCGGAGGCGTCTCGACGATCCGGCAGTATCTGAGCGCCGGTCTCATCGACGAGCTGAACCTCGCGATCTCGCCCGTCCTCCTGGGCGCCGGGGAAAACCTCCTCCAGGGCATCGACCTGCGCGCGCTCGGCTACGAGTGCTCCGGGCACGTCGCCGGCGGCCGCGCGGCGGCTCACGTCACGATCCGCAAGCGCGGCTGAAGCCCGCCTCGACGCAACCTTCGCGCGCTCGCTCCGTAAGGAGACCGCGTGCAGCGGAGGAACGCGTGGTGACATTCAGACTCACTCGGCGGCTCGTCGTTCTGGCGCTTTCGCTCACGCCGCTCCCCGCCCTCTCCCAGGCGCCGGGCCCGCTTTCTCTCGCGCCCGACTCGACCCGCTGGGAGCTCCAGGGTCAGGCGAAGCCGGCGGAGTACCAGGGCCGCAAGAGCCTCCTGCTCGACGGCGGGGCGGCCGCGGTGAAGGACTTCGAGATGCGGGACGCCGTCATCGACGTCGACGTCGCGACTCCGGCGAAGCGGGGCTTCTTCGGGATCCAGTTCCGCCTTGCGAACGAGGGCGCCAACGGCGAGTGGGTGTACCTGCGGCAGCACAAGTCGGGTCTGCCCGACGCGATGCAGTACACGCCGGTCCTCAACACGGGCGCCAACTGGCAGATCTACAACGGGCCGGGATTCACGGGCGCGGTCGACATTCCCGTCGACGCGTGGTTTCACGTCCGGCTCGAGGTCGCCGGTGCGCAGGCGAAGCTGTACGTCAAGGACATGGACAAGCCCGCGCTCGTCATGGATGACCTGAAGAGCGGCGTGCAGAAGGGCGCGCTCGCGCTCTACGTCCTGACTGGCGCGACGTACTTCTCGAACTTCGAGGTTCGCGAGACGCCGCCGGCGCCGTGGGAACGGCACCTGCCACCGATGCCGCCGAACACGCTCGTGAAGTGGAGCGTGTCTCCCTCGTTCGACGCGCTCGCGCGCAACCTCGAGCACCCGCTCTCGGCCGCCGAGCGCGACGCCATGAAGTGGCAGGACGTGGAGGCGGAGGCGCCGGGCTTCGTCGTGCTGTACCGGTACCGCGAGGCGCCCCACCTTCGCGTCTCCTTCGCGAACGACTTCTCGAAGAGGCTCGATCCTCAACCCGGCACGAAAGTGATCTACGCACGGACCGCGATCCAGTCGGACCGCGATCAGGTGAAGAGGCTCTCGATCGGATACAGCGACGAAGTCTCCGTGTTCTTGAACGGCCGGATCCTGTATCGCGGCCGCAGCGCCCAGAACTTCCGCGATCCGGGATTCCTCGGGATCGTCAACCCGGAGAACGACGCGGTCTACCTTCCCTTGAAGAAGGGCGCGAACGAGCTCGTCCTCGCCGTGAGCGAGCTCGGCGGCGGGTGGGGATTCATCTGCCGCCTGGAGGACTTCAAGAACTGACCGGCCGGCCGGCGGTGTCAGAATCCGAGCCGCCGTGGCCCGACTTCTCCGCCGCTCCTGTCTGCTCGCGTTCCTCGCGGCCGCCGCTTTGCCCGCGCGGGCGCCGGCCGGTCCCGTGCCGGAGCATCAGGAGCTGACGGTCGACTCGAAGATTCTCGGCGAGACGCGGCGCGTCAACGTCTACCTGCCTCCGGGCTACGACGCTCGCTCCGCGAAGGACTGTCTGGTCCTCTACATGCCCGACGGGGGAATGGCCGAAGACTTTCCGCACGTGGCGGCGGACGTCGATGCGGCGATCCGGGCGGGAGAGATGCGGCCGGCGATCGTCGTCGGGATCGAGAACACCGAGAGGCGACGCGACATGACCGGGCCGACGGAGGTCGAGTCCGATCGGAAGATCGCGCCGCGAGTCGGAGGGTCCGCGCGGTTCCGGGCCTTCCTGCGCGACGAGCTCATGCCGGTCGTCCGTGCGCGATTCCCGGGAAACGGAGGGACGGCGATCGTCGGGGAATCGCTGGCGGGCCTCTTCGTGCTCGAGACGTTCTTCGAGGAGCCCGGCATGTTCGACACGTACATCGCGCTGAGCCCGAGTCTCTGGTGGAACGGGGGCGCGCTCGTCCAGTCCGCGGCGGAGCGTTTGAAGGCGCGGCCGACGGCGAGGCAGACGCTGTATTTCGCCACGGCGGGCGACGACCAGCAGGAGGACGCGGCCAACAAGATCGTCGCGGCCCTGCGCGGGGCTCCCGCCAAAGGGCTCACGTGGCGCTACGAGGGCTGGCCCCGCGAGAAGCACAGCACCATCTACGTGGGCGCGTCGCCGGCGATTTTTCGGAAGCTGTTTCCTCCGCTCCCTAGTCGTGGCGGAGCGCGGTGAGCGGATCCACGCGCGTCGCACGCCGCGCCGGGACCCAGCTGGCGGCGAACGCCACGGCCGTCAGGAAAACGGCGACGCCGGCGAACGTCAACGGATCGGTCGATCGCACGCCGTAGAGAAAGCTCGACATGAGCCGGGTCACGGCAAATGCGCCGGCGAGGCCCGCCACGGTGCCGGCGGCCGCGACGCGCATTCCCTCGCCGACGACCAGCCGTAGGAGGTCGCCGCGTTCCGCTCCGAGCGCCATCCGGATGCCGATCTCGTGGAAACGGCGCGCGACCGAATAGCTGATGACCCCATAGATCCCGAGCGCCGCGAGCAGGACGGCGACCGCGGCGAACGAGCCGAGAAGCAGCAGGTAGAAGCGCGGCCGCGAATTCGACCGGGCGATGATCTCCTCCATCGTCGCCACTTCGGAAACGGAGACGTTGCGATCGATGGAGCCGATCGCGTCGCGGATCGCCGCGGCGAAGCGGAGGGGATGGCCCTTCGTGCGGACGGCGAAGGTGGCGTACTGCACGGGCCAGTTCGGGCCCTCCATGTACAGGCGGCTCTGGAGGTACGGGATGTAGACCTCCTCCTCCGGGTCGGCCGTCCAGTCGCTGCGGACCGCGTTTCGGGCGACGCCGACGACGGTTCGCCAGGCGGGAGCGGATCCGACGGTGTCCAGGGTGAGGCGCTTTCCAATCGGGTCCTCTCCCGGCCAGTGGAGGTCCGCGAGCCGCTGGTTGACGATGACGACTTCCACCGAGCCGAGCCGGTCGGCCGCGGTGAACTCCCGGCCGCGGACGATCGCGATCTTCATCGTTCGGAAATACCCCGGGAACGCGGCGCGAAAGGCCGCCGTCTGAATCTCACCCGGCTTCGGATCGGGCCGTCCTTCTATCTGGAAGGGAAATCCCCAGATGTCTCCGCCGATGGGGATGTGGTTGATCGCCGACACACTCTCGACCCCCGGGACGGCCGCCGCCTTCTCCAGCGCGGCCGTGTAGAACGCGCCACGACGGGTCGGATCGGCCTGCGAAGTCCCCGCCACCGAGACCTCCATCGTCAGGAGGTCGTGCGGATCGAAGCCCGGGTCGATCGACGTGAGCGCAAAGAAGCTCCTGATCATCAACCCGGCGCCCACCGTCAGCACGAGCGCGAGCGAGAGCTCCGACCCGACGAGGATGCTCCGCAGCCGGCCCTGGCCGCCGCTTTCCGTCGAGCCGCGCTCTCCGTCCCGAAGAGAATCCGTCAGGTCGCGCCGGGAGACCTGGAGCGCCGGCACGAGCCCGAACGCGATACCCGTCACGGCCGACACGACCAGCGTGAAGGCGAGGACGCGGCCGTCGAGGGAGATGGTGGCGAGCCGTGGGATCTCCGGCCCGAGCCTCACGAGGGCGCGGACTCCCGCCCACGCGAGCAGCCACCCCCCGGCGCCTCCCAGAGACGCGAGGACCACGCTCTCGGTCAGGAGCTGACGCACCACGCGTGAACGGCTCGCGCCGAGCGCGGTGCGCACCGCGATCTCTTTCTGCCGCGCCGAAGCGCGCGCGAGGAGCATGTGAGCGACGTTGGCGCACGCGATCATCAGAACGAACGCGACGGCGCCGAGGAGCACGAGCAGCGCGGGCCGCACGCCCCGAACCACGGTTTCGTGCAGCGATCGGACGGTGACCTCGCGGTTCGTTCCGGGATACTCCCTCTCCAATCGGGACGTGATCGCGGCCATCTGCGCGGACGCTTTCGCGAGCGAAACTGCCGGTTTCAGCCGGGCGAACACCCGGAGACTGCTTCCGGTGCGGCTCGTCTTGCGCGGGCCCAGGGGGAGCGGCGCCCACAGCTCTGCCCCCGTTTCCCAGAAAGGGGGAAAAGCAAACGAGGGCGGCATCACTCCGACGACGGTGTAACGGTCGCCGTTCAAACGAACGGTGCGGCCCAGGACAGCGTTGTCGCCCCCGAACCGCCTCTGCCAGATTCCGTACCCGAGTACGATCTCGTGCTCGCGCCCCGGCTCGTCTTCGCCCTCGAGAAAGAGCCGGCCCATGAGCGGCGGCACCTCGAGAAAATCGAGCACACGAGGGGCGACGCGAACGGCGGTGACCTTCTCGGCGAGCGCTTCGCCCCCGTCTCCCAGGTTGGGCGCCCAGGATTCCGCCGCGCCCATGTCCGTGAAGACGGAGTTCAGCCGGCGCCAGTCGAGGTAGTTCGCGGGACTCACGGGGTTGCGCCCCCGGTGGAGAAGAACGGCGATTCCCTCCGGATGCCCGTATCCAAGGGGCCGGAGGAGCACGGCGTTGACGACGGTGAAGATCGCGG